>NZ_RXFM01000052.1 GCF_003953955.1 Candidatus Aquarickettsia rohweri
CTTTTAGATGGAAGACTGCGTATTGATAATAATGATTCGGAGCGTAGTATAAAACCATTTGCAGTTGGCAGAAAAAATTGGATGTTCTGTGCAACAACTAAGGGTGCTAAAGCTAGTGCAAATATTTATAGTATTATTGAAACTTGCAAAGTAAATAAGATTAATCCTTATGATTATTTAAAATATTTGCTGAATCATATTCATGATTATTCTGATCCAAAAGAGTTAGTAAATTTACTTCCATATAATATTGATAAAAAAATATCATCAAATTAAATTTTTTTTAGAATTATCAAAAAACTTAAGAAACCCAAAGAAAGGCGGATAATACTTGTCAAGATGGGGATATTTTAGCGTTTACTTTTAAGTTAGCTAATATTAGTCCTAAAGCTATCGAGCTTGTACATAAAATTTTTTTCCCCCTCATAATTTTCCTCCTTGATATTTGTTTTTATTTTGCTACTATACCTATGATTGCTTAAGCCCTATAAGGTAGGTTGGCTTTCACACACATGCAGCACACTTAATAATCATGCTACATTTCAGAAATTGCAATTGCAACCATTAATTGTGAAAATTTATTCCTAGGTCTTTGATTTTTTTATGTAAAGCTGTTCTTTCGATCCCAATCTTTTTTGCTGTTTTTGTTACGTTTTTATAATTTTTTTGTAGATTTATTTCTATGTATTTTTTTTCAAAAAATTGTTTAGCAACTTTAAAAGATTGGTTGTGATAAAATTCTGTATCAAAATTTTCAGTACTTTTATGTAAGGAATTTTTAATATTTAATGAAGTATGTGATTTTAAAAGTAATTTAATTAATATATTTTCTATAGATGCTTTTAGTTCTAAAATATTTCCTGGCCAATCGTAGTTTAAAAATTGTGAAAAAAAATCATCATCTATATTTATATTGTTTATATTATAATTACTTTTGAAATTATTTACATAATATTCAACAATTGATTGGATATCTTGTTTGCGTTCTCTAAGTGGTGGTATTTCAATTGTAATTGAGGATAACCTTTGTAGCAAATCATGATTAAATATTTTTTTTAATTTATTTTTGATTAAAGAAGAGGAGCTTATAATTCTACAAAATTGTATTGAATTTTGACTTTTGTTTAAATAATTTAATAATTTCTTCTGTAAATTAGATGTTAACTTTGTGACCTGATTTAAATATAATGTAGATCTTTTAGCTTTTTCAAAAATAGGTGTATCATTTTTATAACCAAACAATATCTTGTCTAACTCCTGCTCAGTATAATTTTCAATATTTATTTTGTAAAAAGGCTTATTTCCTGAATTTTGACAATCATGTACTAATCTAGCGATTTTTTCTTTTCCAGTGCCTATTTCACCAATTATCATGGTTCTAGTGTTTGTACCTATTTTATTTGCAATTGTGTTTTTTATATCATTTATCTTTTTGCTTTTGCCAATAATAGCAGCTAAATCATTCTGTTGTTTTAGTTGTGTGTTATATTGTTGAAGTTCAATATTTTCTAAAGTTCTCTTCACTGTTAGTATTAGTTTTTCTGATTTGAAAGGCTTGTCTATAAAACTATAAGCTCCTAATTTTATTGCTTTAATAGCAGTTTCAATATTACCATGTCCACTAATTATAATTACAGCTGTGTTTTTATATTTTTCTTTAATAATTTTAAGCAATCCTAATCCATCCATATCGCTGCCTTCAAGCCAAACATCGAGAATGACTATTTTAGGGGTGAATTTTTCTAATAATTTTATAGCTGATGAGGAGTTCAACGTATATTCAGTTTGTAAATTTAATTCGTCTTCAATAATATCTTTTATTAATTCACCTATATCTTGTTCATCATCTATTACTAATAAGTCGACCATTTTTAATTATTTTTTTTTAACTTTTTTATAACATATAGTAGTAAAAAAATAAAAATAACAATAATAATTATAGTTATGTTAAATCTTTTTATATAAGTAGATATTAACTCTTCATTTGTTCCAATCACATGCCCAAGGTAAAGGAGGAATGACAGCCAAATCAAGCTTCCTAAAAATGTATAAAGTGTAAATAATTTTAAGTTCATCTTTGCAAGTCCAGCTGGGAAAGATATAAAATGTTTAATTCCTGGCAACATTCTTCCAAAAAATGTTGATATAACGCCGTATTTATTAAAAAAAAGTTCAATCTTTAGTAGTTGTCCAGATTTTAAAAAAAAGTACTTGCCATAATTTATAAATAATTTTCTACCAAAATGATAAGCTATAAAATAGTTAACAAATGATCCTGATAGTGTTCCTGCTATACTAGATATAAGTACAGGTGCTAGATGCATGTCTCCCTTAGCAATTAAGTATCCTGCTGGTATTAATGTAAATTCACTTGGTATGGGTATAAATGTACTTTCTATAAATGTCATTATAAAAATTCCAATATAACCAAAGGTTTGAACGAAATTTAAAATTAGCTTGAATATTTCTTCAAAAAATTCTACAAACATTTATTTCAACAATGTTTATTTTAAATAACTTTTGTTTAATATAGATTAAAAATTCTAAATCACAATTATTAATTTGCAATTATGGACATTTTAGACGAAATTCAAGAAGAAGTTAAGAAAGAAAAATTACTCAACTTTTTTCAGAATTATGGTAAATATTTAGTAGCTGCTATTTTAGCATGTTTTATTTTTACAATTTTATATTTTTGGTGGTGCAATTATAAAAGCAATTTATTGCTTGAGGATTCTAGTGAATATAATGATGCAATAAATTCCAAGGAGCAAATTAGAATTTCGAAATTAGAGAAAATTAAGCAAAAAAACAGTGTATATGGAGATTTAGCTAAGCTTCAGTTGGCAGCATATTATTACGACGATAAAGATTTTAATAAGTCAATTCATAATTATGAGTTAATTTATAAATCTAATAGTTCCAGTGAAATTTATAGGGATTATGCTAAATTAATGGCTATAAAAATAAGGGTACATACGGGAAAAATTAGTTTAGATGATGGAATAAAATTGTATGAGGATTTTTATAAAGATTCTAAATATTTTAAAAATATTGCAGTCTTAGGGGAATCAATATTACTTTTAAATAAAGGTAATTATAACTCTAAATCGCATAAAATAAATGAAATTCTAACAGACAATGAGGCTCCAAATTTATTATTATATCTTGCAAAAATTATAAATAAAAGATTGTCCTAATTTTATTAATTTATAAACTTTTTAAGTTAATTTTAAAAAAGAAACATCTTTACAGCTGGTATTTTTAGTTTTATTTTTTGTGCAAATTTTAAATTCTACAAAATTAGATGTTTATTAAAAATAAATTAGTTGGAGCAGTATTTATTGTTGCAGGAACTAGCATTGGAGCTAGTATGCTGGCTTTGCCAATGATGGCTTCTTCTTTAGGTGTTCTTAGCACATTAGCGCTTTTGATTTTTATATGGTTTTTAGGTTATTATACAGCAACTTTAGCTTTAGAGATCAATCATTTTTATAAGGGTGCATATTCCATTTCAGAATTATGTAAAAAAAGTTTTAATTCGAAGATCTGGTTATTAGCAGATTTTTCTATTGTGAGCTTGTTTTATTCTTTGTTAGCTGCTTATATTTCAGGTATTATTGATATAGCAGCAATTAATAAATTTATATTGACTAGTTATAAATCGAATTATTTAGGTTATTTGATTGTGGGAGTACTTATATTTTGTGTTGTTTATAATAATAAAATTTTAGATATAAGTAATAGATTGGTATTTATTTTGAAATTTACTCTTTTTTTGATTTTATTATATTTTTTATCTTTAAAGATCAAATTTGCTAACATTAATCACTTTGTTAGCTATATTGAGATTAATAGTCAAATATTTAAAGCTATTCCAATATTTTTTACATCTTTTGGGTTTCATGGTGGTATTCCCTTTATAATGAAATACTTAGATAACGATGCCATAAATATTAAAAAGTCATTTTTTTTGGGAAGCTTAATAAGTTTTTTTATATATTTGCTATGGATGTTTTTTTCTTTAGGAGTATTACCAAAATATGGATTGATTAGCTTTGAGTCTATTGAACATGCTAATAATAAATTGGGTTGTTTTATAAATATGTTAACTAACATTGCTGATAATAGTGCCTTGCATTCAGTGATATCTATGTTTAGTTGGTTAGCTATAGTTACTTCATTTTTAGGTGTGGGAATAGGATTATATGATTATTTTTTTGAGAAATTTAAGTTTAAAAAAAATATACTAAAAGATCAACTTTTAGCTCTTTTATTGACTTTTTTTATACCTTTTATTATGGCTATTTTTGAGCAAAATATATTTTTAAGTGCATTAGCTTTGGCAGCTATAAGCTTAAGTTTACTTGCAATTATTTTTCCTACAGCTATTGCATTTAAGATTGGTATAAAAAGTAGATTGGCAGTTATTATAACTATGTTTTTTGGAATAGTAATAATTGCCATAGAAGTTGTAAATTTACTGTTTTAATAATTGTGTAATAAATTATTACAGATAGTTGTAGGGTAAGGATGGGATATTTTGATTTAAGCATTTTTATTATTCTGACATTATTTACTTTGCTCTACACAGTAATCTTATCTAGGAAAAATAATGAAAGCAGTGTTGCTAATTATTTAATTTTTGGTCGTAAACTAACTTTGCCGTTATTTGTTACAACATTAGTTTCAACTTGGTATGGTGATATATTTGGAGTAACGCAAATTGCATTTAAAAGAGGTATAAGCACTATTGTTGTATATGGAATTGGCTTTTATTTAGCGGCTATTTTTTTTATGTTATTTTTTGTCGAAAAAGCAAGGAAAATGAATGTTTTTACATTGCCTGAGATAATTAAAGTAAAATATGGAAAAACTTCTTATAAATTAACATCTTTTATGATTTTAATAAAAGCTTTGCCTATTTCATATTTAATAGGAATTGGTTTGTTGATTCAAAAATTATTTGGATTGAGTTTAAATTCTTCTATGCTATTAGGTATGATATTTGTAATAGCATATATAGGAATCAGGGGTTTTAGTGGGATAATATATTCAGATGCCATTCAATTTATATTAATGTATGCATCTATTGTTATGGTTGTAATATTTTCATATCTTGAATATGGTGGTTATGATTTTTTAAATGCAAATTTAGGTGAGGAATATTTTTATATTAATAGTGGTGAGACGCTAACTGGATTATTTGTATGGTTTTTTATTTCAATTATTACTACTTTTATGAGTCCAGTATTTTATCAAAGGTGTTTTTCTGCAAAAAATTCAGCAATTGCTAAGAAGGGCATTCTTATTTCAGTAATATTTTGGATGATTTGTGATTTTTGTACAGTTAGTAGCTCTATGTATGCCAAAGCTGTCTTTCCTGATTCTATGCCACATGAAGCTTATTTTAATTATGCTATGAGTATATTGCCTATAGGTTTAAAAGGTTTGTTTCTTGCAGGTATTGCAGCAACAATTTTATCAACACTTGATTCTTTTTTATTTATTTGTAGTAGTACATTAATTTATGATTTGCTTGGTAAAAAATTTTCTCAAAACAATGTATATAAAATTGGAAGCTTAGTTATTACAGGTATAATAACTTTTTTATTAGCAGGGCATTTTGTTGATGATATTGATTATTTTTATAAATTGTTAAGAAGTTATTGTGGAATTACATTAGCTATACCAATGATGTGCACTATTTTTTTTAAAAAGATTTTAAGTGAGAAGCAGTTTATTTATTCTATATTACTAGCTTGTATGTCAATGTTTATTAATGATTTTTTTGGACTTACTGTAATTGAAAACTTTTATTTGGGGGCTCTAATAAGTTCTATATCAATTATGATATTTGCTTTGATAAATAATATTAGTAAAAGATGAATGTTATAGTGAGTTAGTTTTTTGCAAAAATCACTTGACTAGCTGATGAGTTATAAATATTATCTCCAGACCACATTGTTTTTTAATTTTTAAATTATTTTGTAATGCCAACTATAAGTCAATTAGTAAAAAGGCCTAGGAAATCTAAGGAGGCTAAAAATAAAGTTCCTGCTTTGCAAGGGTGTCCTCAAAAAAGAGGTATTTGTGCAAGGGTATATACAACTACTCCAAGAAAGCCTAACTCGGCTATGAGAAAGGTTGCTAGGGTTAAGCTTACTAATGGATATGAGGTGACAAGTTATATTCCTGGAGAAGGGCATAATCTTCAAGAGCACTCAGTTATTTTAATTAGAGGTGGTAGAGTTAAGGATTTGCCAGGAGTTAGGTATCATACTGTAAGAGGTGCATTAGATACACAAGGTGTACAAAATAGAAAGCAGTGTCGATCTAAATATGGAACAAAGAAAGCTAAATCGTAAATATATATGTCAAGACGTAGAGCTGCAGAGATAAAAAATATTACCCCTGATGCAAATTACAAAAGTATTGTGATTGCTAAATTTATTAACTATTTAATGCAAAATGGTAAAAAAGCTAAGGCTGAAAAGATTGTTTATGAGTCGATAGATAATCTTTCTGGTAAAATTAAAAAAGAGCCTGTTGAGGCTTTTGAAGAAATTGTTGATAATCTGAGGCCTTTAATAGAGGTTAAATCAAGGAGAGTTGGTGGAGCAACTTACCAAGTGCCAATGGAAGTTAGGTCTTCTAGAGCTTTGGCCTTGGCTTTAAAGTGGCTTGTGAATGCTGCTAGGTCTAGGAAATCAGAGAAGACTATGGTTGATAGATTGTCTAATGAATTAATAGATGCTTACAATAAGAAAGGGATGGCTTACAAGAAGAAAGAAGATATTCATAAGATGGCTGAGGCAAACAAAGCATTTTCTCATTATAGGTGGTAAGTTATGTGTGCAAGAGAAACTAAGATTGAAGATTATAGGAATATAGGCATCATGGCTCATATTGATGCTGGAAAAACTACCACTACAGAGAGAGTGTTGTATTACACTGGAAAATCTCATAAAATTGGAGAGGTGCATGAGGGTAATGCTACTATGGATTGGATGGAGCAAGAGCAAGAAAGAGGGATTACAATCACCTCTGCTGCTACTACATGTTTTTGGAAGAGCGAAAGTGGTAAGATGTGTAGAGTTAATATTATTGATACTCCAGGGCACGTTGACTTTACAATTGAAGTTGAAAGAGCTTTAAGAGTGCTTGATGGTGCTGTTGCAGTCTTTGATGGTGTTGCTGGTGTTGAGCCTCAATCAGAAACAGTTTGGAGGCAAGCTGATAAATATAATGTGCCAAGAATGTGTTTTGTTAATAAAATGGATAGAGTAGGGGCTGATTTTTATAGATGCGTTGATATGATTGTCGATAGGCTTGGTGCTAAGCCAGCTGTTATGCAGTTACCTATAGGTTCTGAAGATAATTTTTTAGGGGTTATTGACTTAGTGTTGAATAAGTCAATTATTTGGAAAGGTGATAAGCTTGGTGCTGAATATGAATATAGAGAAATATCTGATGATCTAAAGGATAAGGCTGCTGAATATAGAGCTAACTTAGTTGAGACTATTGTTGAGGCTGATGATGAAGTGATGGAAAAATACTTAGCAGGCGAAGATTTAACGGTAGAGGAGATTAGAAGATGTGTTCGTAATGGTGTGTTAAAAGGCATGTTTGTTCCAGTATTTTGTGGATCAGCTTTTAAAAATAAGGGGGTGCAGCCATTGTTAGATGCAGTGGTAGATTATCTTCCAAGTCCAATTGATATTCCTCCTGCTAAAGGTATTCAATCTAGCAGCCAAGAAGAGGTGGAGGTTGGCTCTTCTGATGATGGAAAGCTGTGTGCTTTAGCTTTTAAAGTGATGAATGATCCATTTGTAGGTTCTTTAACGTTTGTTAGGGTGTATTCTGGTGTTTTAAAATCAGGTGTTACTATTTATAATGCTACTAGAGAAAAAAAGGAGCGTGTTGGTAGGATGTTGCTTATGCATGCGAATAATAGAGAAGATGTAAAAGAATGTTATGCTGGTGATATTGTTGCAATAGCAGGGTTGAAAACAACTTCTACAGGAGATACGCTTTGTGAAATTGGTTGTGATATTGTTTTAGAGAAAATGGAATTTCCAGAGCCAGTTATTGAGGTAGCTATAGAGCCTAAAACTACTCAAGATCAAGAAAAAATGTCTATTGCAATAGCAAGGTTGGTTGCTGAAGATCCTTCTTTAAGAGTTAATACGGATATTGAAACAAATCAGACTAAGCTTGCTGGTATGGGTGAATTGCATTTAGAAATTATAGTTGATAGAATGAAGAGGGAGTTTAAAGTTGATGCAAATATTGGTGCTCCTCAGGTTGCTTATAGAGAGACTATAGATGGTTCGCATGAAATTGATTATACTCATAAAAAGCAATCAGGTGGTGCTGGTCAATTCGCTAGAGTTAAGATATTGTTTGAAAAATTAGAGCCAGGAGAAGGATATCAGTTTGTAAGTAAAATTGTAGGTGGAAATATTCCTAAAGAGTATATACCTGCAATTGAAAAAGGTATTGAGCAAATTAGTAAGACTGGTGTTATTGCTGGTTATCCGTTGATAGATTTTAAGGCTACTCTTCTTGATGGAGCGTATCATGATGTAGATTCAAGCGCACTTGCATTTGAAATTGCTGCTAAAGCTGCTTTTAGAGAAGGTATGAAGAATGCTTCCCCAATTTTATTGGAGCCAATAATGGATGTTGAGGTTATTACTCCTGATGATTACATTGGTGATGTAATAGGTCATTTAAATAGTATACGTGGTCAAGTTTTGGGAATGGAGCCAAGAGGTAATGCTCAAATTATTAAAGCTAAAGTGCCTTTGGCGACAATGTTTGGGTATGTTAATACTTTGAGATCTATGACACAGGGTAGGGCTCAATATAGTATGCAATTTGCTAATTATGAAAAAGTTTCTCAGCATATTGCTGATGAGATTATCAACCAAGAAAAATAAAAAAGGAGAAAGGAAAAATGGCAGAAGGAAAATTTGAAAGAAACAAGCCGCATGTAAACACAGGGACGATAGGGCATGTGGACCATGGGAAGACAACGTTGACAGCAGCGATAACTAAGTATTTTGGGAAGTCAGCGGTAAAATATGATGAAATAGATAAAGCACCGGAAGAGAAAGAGAGGGGAATAACAATTAACTCGGCACATGTGGAGTATGAGACAGAGAGCAGGCATTACGCACACGTAGATTGTCCAGGACATGCGGATTATG
>NZ_RXFM01000053.1 GCF_003953955.1 Candidatus Aquarickettsia rohweri
CTTTTAGATGGAAGACTGCGTATTGATAATAATGATTCGGAGCGTAGTATAAAACCATTTGCAGTTGGCAGAAAAAATTGGATGTTCTGTGCAACAACTAAGGGTGCTAAAGCTAGTGCAAATATTTATAGTATTATTGAAACTTGCAAAGTAAATAAGATTAATCCTTATGATTATTTAAAATATTTGCTGAATCATATTCATGATTATTCTGATCCAAAAGAGTTAGTAAATTTACTTCCATATAATATTGATAAAAAAATATCATCAAATTAAATTTTTTTTAGAATTATCAAAAAACTTAAGAAACCCAAAGAAAGGCGGATAATACTTGTCAAGATGGGGATATTTTAGCGTTTACTTATTAATATCATAAATTTTTGGTGAATAACTCCTATCTATGTAATCATTTGGAATATGTAGCAATAAATCTCTATAATTTTTAATTCCTAATTTTATAAAAAGTTTTGCTCTTTTATCTCCAACATTTAAAATGCTAGAAATATCTTTTTTGAGAAAACTTATAAAATCATTATGCACTTTACTCACTCAATATTAAATCCTGTTGCAGCTTGTTTATTGTATCTCTTAATTTAGCAGCTTTTTCAAATTCTAAATTTTTTGCAGCTTCAATCATTTCTTTTTTTAACTTAGATATCTCATTCTCTGCAGTTTCAAAATTTATTGTTTTATCATTATTAGTTAATGGTTGATCTAAATCCATTTTTACTGAGCCAAGTAAATTATTGGTACTTTTCTTAATAGTAGTTGGCACAATATTGTTGTTTTTATTATATTGCTCTTGAATTTTTCTCCTTCTAGAAGTTTCATCTAAAGCCTTTTTTATAGAATTAGTAATTTTATCAGCATATAAAATTACTCGTCCTTCATCATTCCTTGCAGCACGTCCAATAGTTTGAATTAAAGAAGTTTCTGAACGTAAAAAACCTTCTTTATCTGCATCTAGTATACATACTAAAGAACATTCTGGAATATCAAGCCCTTCTCTTAGCAAATTTACTCCAACCAAAACGTCATATTTTCCTTCTCTCAATTCTTGAATAATCTGAACTCTTTCTAGGGTTTTTATATCTGAATGCATATAGACAGCTTTCACATTAACTTCATTGAGATAATCTGTTAAATCTTCTGCCATTCTTTTCGTTAATGTAGTAACCAACACTCTTTTATCATTTTTAGCTAAAATTTTGCATTCCCCAATTAAATCATCAACTTGTGTCTCGCAACTCCTTACTTCGCATATTGGATCTAAAAGACCAGTTGGCCTTATAATCTGTTCTACAAATTTTCCAGATGTATATCCTAATTCTTTAGATCCAGGAGTAGCTGAAACAAAAATTGATTGCGGCCGCATCAGATCCCATTCTTCATACTTAAGTGGCCTATTATCCAGTGCAGATGGCAATCTAAATCCATGCTCAACAAGCGTTTTCTTTCTTCCTCTATCTCCATTATACATACCTCCAATTTGTGGAACTGTTACGTGACTTTCATCTACAAATAAAAGTGCATCTTTAGGTAAATATTCAAATAATGTAGGTGGTGGCTCACCTTTTTTGCGACCAGATAAATATCTTGAATAATTCTCAATACCTTTGCAAGAACTTGTTTCCATTATCATTTCTATATCAAAATTTGTTCTTTGAGCAATTCGCTGTGATTCAACAACCATATTACTTAACTTAAATTCTTCTACACGTTCAGAAAGCTCATCTTGAATCAAATTTACTGCTTGTTCAAGAGTTGGCCTAGGTGTAACATAATGACTATTTGCAAATATAATAATATCATTTAAATTTTTAGTTTTTTCTCCTGTTAAATAATCAAATTCGTAAATTTTTTCAACTTCATCATCCCAAAATGAAATTCTCCAAGCTCTATCTTGATAATGTGATGGAAAAATATCTATATTTTCACCTCTAACTCTAAATCCACCTCTGGAAAAATCCAAATCCATTCTTTGATATTGCAATTCAACTAGTTTTTGCATTACATCCCTTCTAGAATAGGTCTTACCTTTTTCTAACTTAAACGACATTTGCAAATATAGTTCTGGAGCTCCTAACCCATAAATACAAGAAACAGATGCGACTACAATTACATCTCTTCTTTCAAGCAAAGCTCTGGTCGCAGAGTGCCTAAGCAAATCAATTTGCTCATTAATTTGAGCATCTTTCTCAATATAACTATCTGATTGCGGAATATATGCCTCAGGTTGATAGTAATCATAATATGACACAAAATATTCAACAGCATTATTTGGGAAAAAATTTTTCATCTCACTATATAATTGAGCAGCCAAAGTTTTATTATGCGCTATAATAAGCGCAGGTCTTTGACATTTTTCAATAATATTAGCCATAGTAAAAGTTTTCCCAGAACCAGTCACACCTAACAACACTTGATTTCTTTTACCTTGATGAATGCCTGTTAAAAGCTCTTTAACAGCTTTAATTTGGTCACCTTCTAAATTATATTCACTACTTATATTAAATTTTGTCATTATAAATAAATTTTGGTATAATTATTGCTGTAATTTTAAAAAACACTAAAACTTATAATTATGTCTAGTATGGTAAATGCTATCAATAATGTTGTTAATCCACAAGAGAATAGTTATGAAGCCAAAGCACTTGAACAAGCTCAAAAGCCAGTTAAAAAAGTAGAAGACGAATTAATACTGTCTAGCAAAACAATTTCTGGATTAGGACAATGGAAAACTCTTCTTGAAAATTTGAAAGATACTGTAAGTGAATTTAGTACTGCTAGATTTGGTTCTAATAACATATTTGATAGAAAAAAGGTAGTAGGAGATTATGACAAGTATGCCACCATTAGAGCAACACCTGGAACAAAAAATCAACAGATTTCCTTTGAAATAATTTCCCTTGCAGAAGGTCAAATAATTCAAACTAACGATGCTTTTAAACCTGATGACAAGATAGCTGAGAAATTAAATCTAAATTCAAATAACAAAAAAGAAGTTACATTTACAATTTTAGATAACGGATTAAAAAGCGAAAATGTAGAAGCAGATTTTAAAGTCGCAGAAGGAAAAATGTTTTCCCCAGGAAAATTTACTATTGGTACCAGCGCTGAAATAGAAATTAAAGCTGGAGATACACTTGAAGATATTGTTAAAAAAATCAATAACATCACAAGAGAATTTGGTGAGGCACAAAATCCCCATATAATTACCACAATAGAAAAAGATAGTAATGGCAAAAAATACATTTGGATACGCTCTGATGAAAAGCATCATGGAATTCAAAATAAATTTGAAATTTCTGGAGATGCTATTAAAGGCATTTTTGAACAAAAAAACAATGAAATTAAAGTTGATTTTGACGAAAATACTAAAGTTAGAAACTTTGTATCACAGCTTAGACAAAGTGCAAAAAAAGCAAACATTGAAGTTTCTTATAACCCTCAATCAAATTCATCCGGTCAAATAAAAGGAAGAATATCATTAAAATCACTCCTAACTGGAGTAGGAAATGAAATTAAAATAAGCTCTAACTTTAAGAGCCTTTTTAATACAGATTCACCTTTGCAGCAACCAAAAGATTCTGCAATAAAAGTAGACAAAGAAATAATAAATTCAAAAACAAATGAAATTAAAACAGAACGCCTAACTATTGAATTAAAAGATGATCCAACTAGAAAAGAATCAGCTAATGCTAAAGAAGAATTAGCTCAAGCTGAAGAAGAATTAGCTAATGCTAAAGAAGAATCAGCTAAAGCTGAAGAACCAACTAAAACTAAAATAGCTGAAGCTGAAACTAAAATAGCTCAAGCTAAAACTAAAATAGCTCAAGCTGATTCAAAAATAACTAAAGCTGAAGCTGAAAATCAAATTTTCAATCTTTCTATTGAGAACAATACTGAAGGTTTGGTTGAAAAATTTGAAAGACTTGCTAAAGTATATAATGAATTTTCAACATTTGTATTAACCCACTCATTAGAAGTTGAAGATCCTGAAACATATTCTAAACCTGCAGATATATCTTCACTATATAATTTTAAAGGGGAATTAAACTCTATTACCGAACAAATATCTAAGTTATTTAACAAATTTGATAAACTTGCAGGATATAGAAGTAAAGAAGAAACATCTGATTTAGGAATTGAAATTAAATTTAGAGCCGATTACACTCACCCTCCCAGTGAAACAAAAAATGGAGAAGAACAAATTTACAAACCTGCTCATTACTATGAAATGGTTGTTGATAAAGAAAAATTGAAAAATGCTTTTGAAGAAAATTTTGAAGAATTTGTAGGCATTTTATCACAAACATTTGATTCTAAAAATATGGATTTTAAACCATATAACAATTATAAAAACTATGATTTTGAAACAAATGAAGTCAAAAATTTAGAATATGAAATTGATTATTCAGAAATCAAATATTTTAATAATGTTAGTAAAAATTCTCCTTCTGCAAATACTAAAATAAATGAAGATTTAAGCGAAAAAAGCTTTTTTTTAATTAAAGATTCTAAAATTTTTATTGATAAAGATACAACTTATTCATCTCTAGTAGATAAAATAAATAAATATTCTAGAGAAACAGGTATAAAAGCTTATCTTCTTTCAGATAACAAAATATTATCCACTAAAAATCCTAGTGGCTCAGAATTCAAAATTGCCTTAAGTTTGTTTGATGATAAAGAAATAAAAGATGAAAATGCACTTGAATATCAAAATGATTTAAGAAATAGTTTAGAACTATTTGACCCTAATAATGCACTTAAAGGACTATTTTCTAGTACAGCTAGTTCACTAGATATTGAGACAAAAAAAGATTTAGTTGATGGTAAAATTCCACAAATTACTATATATGACACATCAGATATAACAGCCATTCAAGCAAATTTAAATGATGATTCAATAGAAGAATTACCATCTTATCTAAAACTTTTAGATAAAAGTAAATTAGAATCAGGAGGTATAATAAGAATTCTTCCTAAAACTTTTAATGGTAATAAAAAAATAGACCTTGAAAATTTCGAAGTGGCTTATCTTTCAAGTGATTCAGGAAAAAGTATAATATCAGCTAAGCAAGGCATAGTTGATACCATCTCTAATTTAATCAATGAATATACAAAATTTGGTGGAGTAATTGATCGCTATACAGAACTTGAAGAACTAGATAAATCTTATAAAGAACATACACTAAGCTATGAAAAACAAGCCTACCAATATAAAAAGGCACAAATTGAAAGAGATTCTCATAAAATAAAAGCACAAGAAATAAAAACTAGAACTCACCAAGAGCTTCTTAAACAACTCAATAAACGTAACGATGAATTATGAGCAATTTACTATATTTATTAAATGAAAAAGATAACAAACAATCAAAAAAATCTTATATTTCATCAATTTCTAATATAACTAATGATAAACCTGTTAAAGAATATCAAAATGATATAGATATAAAAACATCCTATAAGATATATGTTCAATCAATTGAAAAAACAGTTGAACTACTTAAAGATATTATTAACATTCTTGAAGACCAAAATTTTGCAGAAAATTCAGAAATACTATCTGACTCTATTCATAAAAAAATTAGCATTATTGATTCTATTATTGCCGAATTTATAAAGCTTTTTAGTGTAATAAAAGATCATGATTTAAAAGAAATCTATAACCATCTCTACATGAAGTTTAATGGAATCGAAATCCAATTAAAACTTTGCTTTATAAAACAAGAAGCAAAATATGCAAAAAATTGCTTAAAATTATGTGAATATTTACTTAAAATATTTAAAACACTAGAACAACAAGCAATTGATCTAGTTAAATGATATAATAAGGTTAATAAATCTTAGAATTATATTAAGCACATTGATAATGAAATATATTATTGGTATTGGCACTAACCTAGGAAATAAAATTGAAAATATTAACCAAGCTTTAAATTATATAAAAGATAAAGTAGACATAATAAGAATTTCTAGCATATATAAATCTAAAGCTTTACTTAAACCTAATAGCCCTAAAAACTGGGACACGCCGTATTTTAACCTTGCAATTTTGATAATATATAACAATACTCCCTTAACTTTACTAAAATTACTTCAATCAATCGAATCAAATATGGGAAAAAGTAGAGGTCATTTAACATGGTCTCCAAGAATTATTGATTTAGATATATTGATAGCAGAAAACTTTACTTACCAAGATTCAAAATTACATATACCCCATCCAGAATTTTTAAATAGAGACTTTGCTTTGATACCCGCAACAGAAATTGCCCCTGATATAACCTATAAAAAAACATCTCAAACCCTAATCAGTATTAGCAATAAATTTAAAAATTCAAAATTAGAACTAGTAAAAAGTAGATAAATTTACTTCAATGCTTGACTTAAAGTTTAAATTATATAGAATCCATAGCATTAAACTACAAACTATTTGATAAGAGGTTTTTTGTGGCACGTATAGCAGGTGTTAATATTCCAACAGCTAAAAAGGTCGGCATAGCTTTGACGTACATATATGGCATAGGTAAACATAGGTCAAATGAAATATGTAAAAAAGCTAAAATTAATGAAGATTTAAGAGTTTCAAAGCTGACTGATGAAGAAATTAGAAAAATCAGAGAAACGATTGATTCTTCATATTCTGTAGAAGGCGATTTAAAAATGGAGGTTTCTCTCAATATAAAAAACCTTATTGATATAAAATCTTATAGAGGTATAAGGCATATTAGAAAATTACCTACTAGAGGTCAAAGAACGCATACAAATGCACGAACTCGAAAAGGTAAAGCTGTTGCGATAGCTGGAAAGAAAAAAGTCACTAAGTAAACAATAAAAAGCAAATAGCTAGTAATAAAATAAAAGTTATGAAAAAAAGTATTAATAAAAAAAAGAAAAATATTGCTGCTGGAGTAGCTCATATATCAGCAACGTTTAATAATACGATAGTAACTATAACTGATACTCAAGGTGCAGTTGTTGCTTGGTCTTCAGCAGGCAGCAATGGATTTAAAGGATCTAGAAAATCAACTCCATATGCCGCTCAAGTTACTGCCGAAAATGTTGCAAAAAAAGTAACTGAGTTCGGAATGAAAACTATTTCTGTAAAAATTCAAGGTCCAGGTACTGGTAGAGATTCTGCTGTAAGAGGATTAATCTCTTCTGGCCTTAACGTCACAACCATTAAAGACATTACACCAATTCCTCATAATGGCTGTAGGCCACCTAAAAGAAGAAGGGTTTAATAAAAAATTAATTAGATATTATATAAATGCAAGAAGAAATACAAGAAGCTAATATATCACTAAATTGGGTAAGTTTAATAAAACCAGCTAATTATAAAACTGAAAAAATAGATAAAAATTCTGCTGTATTCCATATTGAACCTCTTGAAAAAGGATTTGGAGTAACTTTAGGAAACTCTTTAAGAAGAATATTACTATCTTCTCTACAGGGAACGGCAATTTGTGCTGTAAAAATTTTAGGAGTAGAGCATGAATATTCAACTATTGATAACATAAAAGAAGACGTTGTTGAAATTATATTAAATTTAAAATCTATAATTATTAAGGGTAATACTGGCTTTAATAATAAAAAATTTACCTTAAATACATCTAAAAAAGGAGCTATAACAGCAGGTATGATTAATACAGTTGACGGTTTAGAGATAGTAAATCCAGACTTAGTTATTTGTACCACTACCAAAGATATAAAATTAGAAATGGAATTTATTATAACTTCCGGAAAAGGATATAAAGTTGCTAATGAGCACGATGAATTAGATTATGGCAATGACTTTATATCTATAGATTCGATATTCTCACCAATTAATAAATGTTCATTCAAAATTTCAAATAGTAGAGTAGGATCTAAAACAGAATATGATAAACTATCTTTAAAAATAGAAACTAATGGTTCAATTGAACCTGATTTAGCTCTTGCGCTTGCTGCAAAAATATTTCAAGAACAACTGCAAGTATTTATAAGCTTCAAAGAAGTTAAGGAAGTTGAAAAACCAAAAAAGAAAAAAATACCTTTTGATCCTAATTTACTTAAAAAAGTAAGTGATTTAGAGTTATCAGTTCGTTCACATAATTGTTTAAAGAATGATAATATAAATTATATAGGAGATTTAGTTGTAAGATCTGAATCACAAATGCTAAAAACACCTAATTTTGGTAGAAAATCTTTAAATGAAATTAAAGAATTGCTTGATCAAATGGGATTAAAATTTGGTATGGATATTGAAAATTGGCCACCTGAAAACATTCAGGAGCTTATTGAAGATTTTCTTGATGAAAATAAATAATATTTTTTGATATGATACATAAAAGAAACAAAAGAAAATTCTCTAGAAGAAGTGCTCATAGAACAAGTTTATTGAGAAACTTATCAAAATCTTTAATAAATTGTGAACAAATAACAACCACTTTACCTAAAGCAAAAAGTCTTAGAAGTGTTGTAGAGAAATTAATTACTATTGGTAAAAATAATTCTCTACATTCTAGAAGGCAATTAATATCAAAGTTAGGTGGAAGTTTAAAAGAAACTGATAAAATCCTTAATGTCTTATCACTTAGATATAAAGAAAGAAAAGGTGGTTATACTAGAGTTGTAAAAGCTGGCTATAGAAAAGGAGATTGCGCTCCTATGGCTATCATACAATTTGTATAGTACTTAAATTCCTAATCATTATTTTATTTGATAATTTTAGGGGTGAAAATCCTGTAAAATTTTTAATATAGAACTAAAAATATGCTACCATCTTATAATGGTATACTTAAACCATTAGCTTTTATATTTTTACATAAATATATGTAAGAATAATATAGAGTTAATTTTACTTTGTAAACGCTAAAATATCCCCATCTTGACAAGTATTATCCGCCTTTCTTTGGGTTTCTTAAGTTTTTTGATAATTCTAAAAAAAATTTAATTTGATGATATTTTTTTATCAATATTATATGGAAGTAAATTTACTAACTCTTTTGGATCAGAATAATCATGAATATGATTCAGCAAATATTTTAAATAATCATAAGGATTAATCTTATTTACTTTGCAAGTTTCAATAATACTATAAATATTTGCACTAGCTTTAGCACCCTTAGTTGTTGCACAGAACATCCAATTTTTTCTGCCAACTGCAAATGG
>NZ_RXFM01000054.1 GCF_003953955.1 Candidatus Aquarickettsia rohweri
TTGCGAGGATGATGATAGGCATCAGTGGCAATCCAGATATACACTGCACTTCATCATGATAAGATTCATTATAAATTTCTTATTTCTTAACTGCAGTTTGGGTTAATTTACTTCTATTAAAGTTATTTAGCTATATGTAAAATGCCAATATTTTTTTTAAATAAAGTTAGTTACTTTTTCTCTTTCTGATCTGAAGTAACTGCTTGCTGTTTGTTTTTTTCAATAGATTGGCCTTTTTCAATAGATTCTAAAGCATAGCTGCATAATTCTTCAAAAGGTACTCCATTTTTTTCAGATAAAGCTTTTAATTCTTCTAGGCTTTTCATAATATCTGGAGGAACAGTGCCACCTCTTTCTTTAGAAAGCCAATCGGCTTGAAATTGAATAGGATGATGATCTTTTTCATGTGCACCTATGTAAAAGGTTACTGGAGATGTTTTTCCTGAAAATGTACATGGAATTTTAAATTTTTTCATAAAATTATATCTCTACTACTTATAGTATGAGAATAAATCTTTATTAACTACATTGCAATACTGAAATTGATATCATTGATTAAATCGTTATTGAATTTATTATAATTGATATGGCTTTTTTGTTTACCTATAAACTAGATTATATTATACAATTGCTATAAATAAATTTTTTGCTTTTGAGTTGATGCTGTTTAATGATATTAGAAAGTCCTTTTTGAAATTTTTTCAACTAAATGATCATAAAATTTTAAAATCATCTCCGCTTGTTCCTCACAATGATCCTACTTTATTGTTTACTAATGCAGGGATGGTTCAGTTTAAAAATCAATTTACTGGCAAAGAAAATATAAAATACCCAAGAGTTGCTACTTCTCAAAAATGTATTCGTGCAGGTGGTAAGCATAACGATTTAGAGAATGTGGGGTATACTGCTAGGCATCATACGTTTTTTGAAATGCTAGGTAATTTTTCCTTTGGAGATTATTTTAAGGAAAAAGCAATTTTTTATGCTTGGGAATATTTAACTAAAGAGTTAGGTATTAATAAGGAAAAACTATATATAACTATTTATCACAATGATGAAGAAGCATATAACTTATGGAAAAAGATTAGTAATTTTAATGATGAAAAAATTATTAAAATTAAAACTGATGATAATTTTTGGTCAATGGGCAATGTTGGGCCATGTGGACCTTGTTCTGAAATATTTTACGATCATGGAGATAAATATTTTGGAGGATTGCCTGGTACTAAGGATGAAGATGGTGATAGATTTATAGAAATTTGGAATTTAGTTTTTATGCAATATGAAAAATTAGATTCTGGTGAGCAAATACAACTTCCAAATCCTTCAATAGATACAGGCATGGGTTTAGAAAGAATTACTGCTGTTATGCAAGGAGTTAATAGTAATTATGAAATTGATATTTTCCAAAAACTTATAGATTCTGTTGAAAAGATTTCAGGTAATACTGATCAAATTGTTTCAAGCAAGGTAATTTCAGATCATATTCGTTCTTCATGCTTTTTAATTGCAGATGGTGTCTTACCATCAAATGAGGGTAGGGGATATGTTTTAAGGAGAATATTAAGAAGAGCAATGAGGCATATTCATAATATTGGATACAAGGGCAATTTATTGAGTAAATTAGCGCCAATTTTTATTAATGAGATGAATGATGCTTATTCAGAATTGGAAGAAGCAAGTGATTTAATAACTTCAACATTAAATATAGAAGAGGAAAGGTTTAGAGAAACTTTGAGAATAGGAATGAAATACTTAAAAGAAGAAATTGATACTTTATCTGAGGGAGAATTTTTAAATGGCTCTAAAGTATTTAAATTATATGATACTTATGGATTTCCTATAGATTTAACAGCAGATATTTTAAAAGAAAAAAAAATAAAATTAGATTATGATGGATTTGAATCTGCTATGCAAGAGCAAAAAAGAAAAGCAAGAGCAGCTTGGAGTGGTAGTGGAGAAAAGGATGTTTCCTCTATTTGGTTTGATATATATGATAAATTTGGGGGTACAGAGTTTATTAGAAAAGATGATGGTAGTTATGTTTGCAAAGTGCAAGCAATTATAAAAGATAATAAGTTGATGAAAAAAGCAAGTACAGGTGAAGATGTTATAATTGTAACTGATCAAACTACTTTTTATGCAGAATCTGGTGGGCAAATTGGTGATAGAGGGTATATAAATGATAACGAAGTTTATGATACCAAAAAATTTGCTGATAAAATTCATGGTCATTATGTTTGTTTAAAAGATGATATAAACGTCGGTGATGAAATTAAGCTTTTGGTTGATTATAATCTTAGAAATTTGATTAAAGCTAATCATTCTGCAACTCATATCTTACATTTTGCTTTAAGGGAGATTTTAGGTAAACATGTTACTCAAAAGGGATCATTAGTAAGTTATGATAAATTGCGTTTTGATTTTGCACATAATAAAGAGATGACAAAGGATGAGATAAAAAATGTTGAGAAAAGGGTAAATTCAATCATTATGTTAAATTCCAATGTTTCTACTAATTTAATGGATATAGATAATGCAAAAAAATCTGGTGCTATGGCTTTATTTGGTGAAAAATATGATGAAGAGGTTAGGGTAGTATCTATGGGTGAATCTATAGAATTATGCGGTGGTACGCATGTTAAAAATACTGGAGATATAGGAGTTTTTGCAATTGCATCTGAAGAATCTATATCTTCTGGTGTTAGGAGAATTGAAGCTTTAACAGGAATTAAGGCTTTAAACTTTTTTAGAGATAAAGCTGATAAAAGTGAAGAAATATCGAGATTATTAAGATGTAGTGAAGAAAAGATATCAGATAATATAGTTAATTTGCAAAATCAGATTAAAGACCTGGTAAAATCTAATGAAAAATATAAAAATGAATTGCTTCTTAATAGATTAGAAGAAATTAATGTTGAAGATATAAGAGTTTTGTTATTAAAAATAGATAACGAAAAGGTGAATTTGAAAGGGCTTTATGATAATTTGAAGTCTAAAAATAAATCGATAATTATTTTAGTTAATACTGATAAAAAAAATAATAAAACCTCGTTACTTATTGGTGTAACAAAAGATATTTCTAATAAGTACAATGCAAAAGAGCTTATTCAATCTTGTTTTAGTATTATTGATGGAAAAGGTGGTGGAAATTCTGAGTATGCTCAGGCGAGTGGTAATAATATAGATGTAGAAGATGAAATTTTAGCTAAAATTAAGGAAGAATATAATTAAATTATTTTACAATTAATAGGTTTTTACTATCTTTGCGTAACATTTTTGCAAATGAGCACTGTTTATTTAGATATGCCAAAAAAAGAGATAGATGAATTTGAAGAAGTATATAAACCTACTGATTCAGAATCTATACATAATAGAGATAAGTTTATGGCTGATGAGTTAACTAAGGTATGTAATAAAAGTTCAGATTATATTATTATTTTAGTAGGTAGTAGTCATTTTAATGTTTTGGAAATACTTAGAAATAGAGGTGTGGAAGTAGAAGAATTTTATGCTTATAAAAAACCACTTAATCCTTTTACAGAACATGGGGATTTTTGTTTAGGTTTGGCCAGCACTAGTATGGATGATGATGATTTTTATAAAAAAAATATGGCTATGATTATAAATTTCAAGGTGCTCTTATTAATTTATATGAAAATCCTTCTTTAGATCCTTTTGATGCTATAAAACATGTGGTGCCAACCCCTTCTGATCATGATTAAATATAGTATAGTATAGTTATATAAAAGCTATATTAATTTAAATTAGTTTTTTTAAGATTTTAGTACTGTACTTTTTTCAAGCTAAAGTAAACTTAACGTTTAGCAAATCTTTTATACATGGGTTTGTAGTTAACGTATAGTGCCTTTATTACATTTGGATCATTATGGTTTATTGGTGCTACACCAAGAATTGGCGCAATTTTATTTGTAATCTTAGATATTACAGGTGCAGCTATCATGCCACCTGTTGCAAATCCATGATTGATTTTATTCTGTTTGGGCTCATCAACTAATATAAGTATGGAATATTTTGGATTATTTATTGGGAAAGCTGCAACACATAATGCAATATTTAATTTTTTATGATATCTTCCATTTACAATTTTTTCTGCAGTTCCTGTTTTAGCTCCTACTAAATATTGATCAGAATTTGCTCTTTTGGCAAAGCCTTTAGTTGCAGATAATCGTAATATTTTATTCATTAATATAGATGTTGATGGTTTAAATATTTGTTTGCCATTGTCTTCTTTGTTTTGATCTTTTATTATTGTGGCTTTTCTAAATATGCCGCTGTTTACAATAGCTGAAAAAGTTTGAATCAAGTGTATAGGAGTCATTGAGATTCCATGTCCATAACTCATAGTAATAGAACGCAATTCTTTCCATCTTTTATCAGATGGAAATATGGGACTTGATTTTTCTGGAACTTCAACATGAATTTTTGATAGCATACCTAGTTTTTTGAAATATTCTTTTTGCTTTGTGATACCAACTTCCTGTATAATATGAACTACTCCTATGT
Source organism: Candidatus Aquarickettsia rohweri (assembly GCF_003953955.1). Lineage (GTDB taxonomy): Bacteria > Pseudomonadota > Alphaproteobacteria > Rickettsiales > Midichloriaceae > Aquirickettsia > Aquirickettsia rohweri. The sequence continues at coordinate 4,528 of NZ_RXFM01000054.1, forward strand.
TTGAAGAATACATTAATATTTCTGGTATAGAAAGTAATCCACCTTTCCCACCTCTATAGTCACCTATCCTATAATTACCAATTTTAATTGGTGTTGAAACATCAAAAGAATCATTTAAAGAAATTTCTCCAGAGTCAATTCCAATTGCCAGGGTTAAAGATTTTAATACTGAGCCCATTTCATAAACTCCAAGAGTAGCCTGATTAAAAAGCTTTTTATTTTTTACGTTTTTTGTATTGTGTGGATTGAAATCTGGTAAACTTACTGAGCTAATTATCTCTCCTGAATTTACATCCATAACTATTGCAGTGCCCCCTATTGCATCATGTAATTTAATTACATCATTTAATTCTTGCTTAACAATATATTGTATTCTTGTATCTAAACTAGTTTGTATGTTCTCAGTATTTGATGGATTTTTTAAATGATCATCAAAAAATGATTCTAATCCTGATATACCATTGTTATCTATGTCAACTAGCCCTACAATATGTGAAAATAGATTTTTTTGTGGGTAAATTCTCTTTTGATCATTTATAAAATATATTCCTGGGATTCCTAAATTATGTAATTTTTGTTGCTCAGTAGGTGTTAAATGACGCTTTAGCCAGACAAAATGTTTGTTATTAATAAGTCGCTCTTCTAATTCTTTAACATTGATATTCAGAACTTCTGATATTCTATTTAATGATTTGACAGGGTTTAAAAAATGTTTAGGATATATATATGCTGATGCTGTGGGTAATGTTGAAGCTAATATAATACCATTTCTATCAACGATATTTTTTCTTATATTATACAGAACTTCTTTTTTATCATCTATTTGTAAATCTACATAGCTAAAAATAGATAAATCAAATAATCTAAGAACTAATATAATAAGAGTAGTTAGCATGCAAAAAAATACTATTTGAACTCTTTTATGACTTATTTTAAGAGTACTGCAGTCTGATTTTTCATTAAAATGTACTATTTTAGGTATACTCATTTATCATCAAGTGTTTCAATTTGCTTTTGTTCAATTTTTTGAAGATTCAAATATTTTTGTTGTAAAATGTCTATTCTTTCAGGAGTTGTTAAATATGCTAATTCAGCATTTAATATTTGAATATTATTTGTTTCTTGTAATATTTGACTGTTAAGCCAATTTAATTCTTTATTTCCAGAAATTACTTTTGATTTAATAGAAAAAAGTGAAATAATACTTATAACTAATAAAGTGCTATAGATTATAAAAAGTAATGGAGTTTTAGATTTCATGTATTTTTCTCAAACTTCTTAATTTGGCTGACCTTGCCCTAGGATTAGATCTTATTTCTGCATATTTAGGTATTATTACTTTTTTATTAATTCGTTCAAAATTATTTTGTAGACTCATGGTTTTAAAAAAATCTTTAACTATTTTATCCTCAAGAGAATGAAATGTTACTACAGAAATAATTCCTCCGTTTTTTAAAAAGTTAGGTAATTTTTTTAGGGTGTTTTTTAAATTTTCTAATTCGTTATTAACTGAAATTCTAAGTGCTTGGAATGTTCTGGTTGCAAAGTGAATCTTGTCGTTATATCTTGTTAATCCAATTGCCTCCACTAATTGTGAGGTGGATTCAATTTTTTGTTTTTGCCTATAATTAATGATATTTTTAGCAATTAATCTTGATTTTTTCTCTCCACCAAAATTGTATATTAAATTTGCTAGTTCTTCTTGATATAATGTGTTAACTAATTTTTTTGCAGTAAGTGATATTTTATTATCCATCCTCATATCCAAAGGTGCATCTCCATTGAATGAGAATCCACGATCTTTATTGTCTAATTGCATTGAGGAAACGCCAAGATCAAATACAATGCCATCTATTTTTGAAATATTGAGGTTATTTAAAACAGAGTCTATATTGATGAAATTATCATTAATAAACGTAAATTTATCCTGATATGTGGTTTTTAATTTATTTGCATAATTTGTAGTTATTTGATCGCAATCAATTCCTATGACATTACATGATGCTTTGTCTAAAATAGCTTTAGAATAACCACCTGCACCAAAAGTGGCATCAATGTAAGTTTTTCCACTTGATGGATTTAACGCTTCTATGACCTCATTTAACAATACTGGGGTATGATGCTGATGTTTCATTATTTACCTTTCAGTATTTGTTTTAGGTGGTGAAAATGAATTTTCTTTTGCTATCTGCCTAGCTTTTTTATAATAAGTATTAAATTTGTCTTTATCCCATATTTCAAATGTTAATCCTTTGCCTACAAAGAAAACTTTTTTGCCAAATTTTGCAAAATCAACTAATCTTTCAGGTAATGATACTCTGCCTTTTGAATCTAATTGCAATGGTACACAATCAGCAAGTACTGCAGTTGATATAGCATCTCTTTTTTCAGAAAATAAATCCATATTTTCTAAAAAATTTTGTAATTTATCAATTCTTTCAACAGTGCAAACCTCAATGCATTCATTTAAGAATGAGCTATAAGCGTAAATCTCTCTACTAGCTTTATATTCAAGTATATTCCTAAAGCTTGCAGGTATAGATATTCTGTTTTTATCATCTATTTTTCCCTCATATGTTGAAAGAAAAATAGTATTTCCACGATTCATTTTTCAATTTAAGTATATTTAATGAAAACACTTTATAATTAACTTATATCATATTTGAGTGGGATATTATAGTATTATTTTGGGAAATTTTGGGATAAATAGGGAAAAAATTTGCATTTGCTTGTAAAATGCTTATAATGCGTTTTTTAGATGAGTTATGGATAATTAGATTTTGCTTATAGTGAATTATTAGATAAAAAAATTGTTATACAGGAACGTTTTAGTACAGTTTTGATTGTCGATATAGTCATTGCCATAGTGCAGCAACCCACTTTTTTTTTGTCATTGCGAGCAAATCTTTGATTTGTGTGGCAATCCAGAAATGCATAAACAAAATATAAGTAATGCAGTATCCTTAGATCACCATGCCATTAATATGGCTCGTGATGACTGTTGAGAAAAATCGTACTCTTTAATGACAAGACTTGATATAAATTTCTAATTTTTAGCTCAGGTTATGTATATTATTTGTACTATATATAAATTTAAGCTTTATTGTTTTTTAAATCTCATATACTTGCCCAGGCACATATACTTGTCCTGGAATTGCTATTGTTATTGTTGGCTCTTCTAGATCTGGTGTTGGTGCTGGCAATGGTCTTTGGGACGATTGCTCTTCTAATCCATTCCAAAATTCGCAGTGTTCAGGTGCTGTTTCAGTCAGATCGTTGCGGTGTGATATTTGCAAATCACTAGGTAGTCCTGGAATTTGAAACTCTCCCACGACATCTTACTCTGATATATCGTTACCTTGTTGTTGAGTTATACATGACCTTGTTGGTCTACATGAATCTACTAATCTAAATGTACTACAATTTCCGAACATTTCACTCCCCATAAAATTTTAAATATTATAAAACTTTATCCACGTCGTAAGGATGTTGTCAATAAAAAAAGTAATTTTTTTGCTTGTCATTATGAATATGTTTATATACCATGTACTTATGAATTACTTTTATAAACATAAAAAATTTTCTATCTCAACATCCAATTTAAACTGGCGTTAGTTGCCTGTCATAATTTTTAGCGCCTACACTAAATTCTCTATATTTTAATATTTTTTTATAAATAGTTATGTCAAAGATAATAAATAATTTTTTGCTAATAATATTATTAGTAATTTCCGTAGTTAATAAAACTTATTCTAAGGAAGATTTTTATAAAGTGGCTATTATATTGCCTATGGATCACCAAGCTATGAATTATATAGTTGCTGGATTTAAAAAAGAATTGAGTGTCGAAAGAAATAAAAAGTATAAATTAAAAATTTATAATGCTCAAGGTGACTCTAATTTGATGAAGTCAATTTTTCAACAAATTGCCAGAAGTGATTATGATGTAGTTGTGCCAATAGGGACTAATGCAACGCAATTTGCAATTAAGATGGTGAAAGATCAAACAATAATTAGTATTGCTGCTAAACTTTCTAAAAAATATAAAGCTCAGAATTTCATCAATGTTGAAGATCAAATTACAATGAAAAAATTTGTGAGCTTAATAAATGCTGTCATTCATCATCCTAAGTATTTAACATTAATTCATAGTAATGATGTTAGAATGTTTCAGCAATCAAAATTGTTGATTGAAGAATTAAAAAATGAAAAATGTGAGGTGCAGGTTATTTCTGTACAAAATATTTCAGATATTCTGTCTTCTTTAAAGAGCATTAATAATAAATCACAAGCAATAATAATTCTTAAAGTAAACGCTAAAATATCCCCATCTTGACAAGTATTATCCGCCTTTCTTTGGGTTTCTTAAGTTTTTTGATAATTCTAAAAAAAATTTAATTTGATGATATTTTTTTATCAATATTATATGGAAGTAAATTTACTAACTCTTTTGGATCAGAATAATCATGAATATGATTCAGCAAATATTTTAAATAATCATAAGGATTAATCTTATTTACTTTGCAAGTTTCAATAATACTATAAATATTTGCACTAGCTTTAGCACCCTTAGTTGTTGCACAGAACATCCAATTTTTTCTGCCAACTGCAAATGGTTTTATAC
>NZ_RXFM01000055.1 GCF_003953955.1 Candidatus Aquarickettsia rohweri
GCTCTTTCCATTTTTCATTACTTATTCTTTTTTTCTAATAGCATCATTAGCCTCTATTTTTTTAGGCTTTTGTTCTACCACTTATTTTTATTCTTGCCTAGATGCCCTTATTTTAGCGCTTACATTGTAAAAATTATAATTCTGAGTCTGTAGGTTTTAAATTATTTAATATTCTAAAATTTTTATTGAAAAAATTATTATCAAAAGATAAATCAATAAATGTTTTTTCATTTAATCCAGCAAAAATTAAGGTGCTATATTGAATATTTCTATTTTCAAAAGTTTGAAGTATGGTGACTGATTTGGCTATTTTATAATTATTATTAGTTGAATTTGAATTGATAAGCTTTTTTATTATAGTTAAGTATTCATCAAAATTTATATTTATTTTATTTTTAAAAATTGTTAATTTTTTTTTAATATTACTTATTAAATTAGCAAAATCATAATTATAGGACTGATTATTTAGAAAATAGAACAAATCTAAATGGATTTGCAAATATTCACAAATTGTTAATGTTGTATTTTTAATTAACTTCTTTGTTTCAAGAAATTTCTTTTCTATTTTTAATAAAATATTATAAGATGTTTTTTCTGAATCACTTGCGTTAATAAAATAATCCTGTACTTTTTCTCTATAAAGGTCTTTTCTTAAATAATTTAATTCAAAATTGTTTACTAATTGAGTCTCTATAACTTTGCAATACATAGATTTAAGAATGTCTAAAAGTAATAGATAATGATTGTTCTCTGTATTTAAATATAAAGCAATAAGTAAAAAGAAATTTGAAATAGGGGATTTAGAATGTTTATTTATTAAATTTTCTACATTTATATCCCATAATTTTAAGAATCCTTCGATTAAGTTTGCAAGTCTTTCAGATTTAGTTTGTACAACAATAGTTTCGGAGCTTGATTCTAGTTTTTCTCTGATTATTAAAGCAATTAATTTAGCTTCTTCATTTTGATTTTTTCCTCTTATTACATTTAAATTATCTAAATTTAATTCCTCATTATTATTTTTTAGTAAAATAGAGGGTATTAAGTAATCAGTATGTTTTGAAGTTGTTAAATTTTCTATAGATTCAGTAGTTATCTTGGTTCTTTTTAAAAAATCTATAATATGGTTTTGATATAAATATCTTTTATTATTTGTTTTATTATAACCTCTAATAAAAATATATGAATTTTGATATTTCGCTAAATTATCTATGAAATACTTTATGTAACTAACTTCTGTTTGTGGCAAAATAATGAATATATTTGCATTATTTTGATAATCCCATTTTCTTATTATTTCATTGATGGCAAAATTCAAAGTCTGAGATTTTAAAATTAAATTATTTTGGGTTAGAAATTTTTCAAGAGATTCGATTATTACAAAAATCAACTTTTCAATTTTTGTTGAGTTAGTCATTTTTTGTCGATCATATTGATAGTAATAATATTCATCTAATGTTTTCAGGATTTTAGAATAGTTAACAGTGTCTAAAAATTTTGTATCAAATTTATGAATATTATTTTGCTTAATAGAGTTTATAACGGATAAAATTAATATATATAATTGATCTTGTTTGAGTAAATGTTTTTTAATTAAACTAATTTTAGCTGCATATATATTGTTACAATAATTATCAAAATCTAATAAATTTTCATCTATAGATGAAAAAGTAGTAATTTTAGGAAATAATAGTTTGCTATTTATTGTAGATAATTTTTGTGTAAAAGCAGTTTGAATTCTTTTATGAGGCAATATAATTAAATTACTATCAGGATTCTCTAAATTATTTGAAAGCTTTAAAATTTTTTTGATTAATTGCTCTAAAAAATTTGTACTAAAAGGAACATTAAAAACTTTTCCCATTTTAGTTTATAATTTTTCACCAGATTTTAGATATGAGTGTCCTAATGTAATTATTTTAACCTGTTGTGGTAAATTGATTACCCAAAAACCATCACTATCTTCACCTATAATTTCAACAGGAAGAAATTTTACAATATTTTGGTTATTTATTACTTTAACTCCTGTAATGCCATCACTATCTATACTAAGAGTAGATTGAGAAATTTTATGAGCATTAAAATATCCAACATTTATAAAAACCTTTATTAATTGGCCGCTTTTAAAGGCATCATCAATATTTTTAGTAATAATCTCTGCTGAATATGTTTTTGTACTATCATCCGCAATTTCACTTAATGAAGCTATTTGAGGCACCTCAACTTTTTTACCATTTAAGATAATAAAAGATTCAATGCTATTTTTTATTTGATTATATTGATTATACGGAACATCAAATTTTATTTTTATAACTTTATCTGATATAAACTCTCCAATTTTTGAGTATGCAGGTAGGTAGCTACCTTTTTTTATATTAATTTGATTAATAACACCATCATAAGGCGCTTTTATTATTGTGTTGTCTAGATCTAATGTGGCAAGTTTTAGTTGGGCTTGAGCTTGAAAAAGTTGAGATTTTGCCTCAGCAATATTAGACTCTGATCCTAATCCTCTTTTAGATAATTTTAAAGCGGATTCATATAGAACTTTTTTGCTTGCAAGGTTTTCTTTAACTGAATTTAATTTATCTATATAATCTTTTTTTTCTAAAGCTATAATAGGCTGATCTTTGTCAAGCTTTGTTCCATCATTCACTAATATTGATATAACTTTACCACTTACTTCATTTGTTAAGTCTATTTGATTTTTTGATTCCATAATGCCAGTAAAATTTAATATCTTAGCTTTCTCTATTGATTTTGAATTTACAATTTCATAATTTAAGGCTGTATTATCTTTATGAATTTCATAAGAGTTTTGATTGTGAGAAATTAAACCGCTTAACATCCATAAAACTATAAGTATACAAAATATGATAACTACTTTAAGACTTGTGGAAAAATTTTTAAATTTAACAAGATGCTTATCTAACATAAGAATAGTAATATAATTAAAAATTTATCTTTCTATTATTCCTTTATAAACCTGTCTTGGTCTTCCTATTCTCATTTTTGGATCTTCAATCATTTCTTTCCATTGAGAGACCCATCCAGCTGTTCTTGCTAAAGCAAAAAATACTGTAAACATTTGAGTAGGAATTCCAAGAGCTCTATAAATGATACCTGAATAAAAATCAACATTTGGAAATAATTTTTTCTCTATAAAATATTCATCCTTTAGAGCAATTTTCTCCAGCTTAGTAGCAATAATTAATAACTTATCTTCTTTTATTTTTAAATCAGCTAATACTTCATGGCAGTATTTTTTTAATACATTAGCTCTAGGGTCATAATTTTTATAAACTCTATGACCAAAGCCCATCAACCTAAAAGGATCATTTTTGTCTTTTGCTTTATTAATATATTTAGGAATATTTTCTGGCTCGCCAATTTCTTTGAGCATTTTGATTACAGCTTCATTCGCTCCTCCATGTGCAGGCCCCCAAAGTGAAGCAATGCCAGCACTTACTACAGCAAATGGATTGGCTCCTGAAGAACCAGCTAATCTTACTGTTGAAGTAGATGCATTTTGTTCATGATCAGCATGTAGAATTAATAGTTTATCTAATGCCCTTGCTATCACAGGATTCACCTTATATTCTTCAGTTGGAACACTAAACATCATTTTCAGTAAATTTGAGCTAAAATCTAAATTATTGTCAGGATATATAAATGGCAATCCTACAGAATACTTATATGCCATTGCTGCAAGTGTAGGTATTTTAGCAATAATTTTATGAATTGTTGCTTCTCTTTGTTTCTCATTTTTAATATCTAAACTCTCATGATAAAAAGCTGATAAAGAGCTTACTGTACCTACCATTATTGCCATAGGATGAGAATGCCTAGGAAATCCTCTAAAAAAAAATTGCAACTGCTCATGCACCATTGTATGGTGTTTTATGGAATTTATAAAGCTATTTTTCTCTGATGGATTGGGTAATGATCCATATAAAAGAAGATGACAAACCTCCATAAAATCTTGCTTTTTAGCAAGGTCAACAATGTTATATCCTCTATGCTGTAAAATTCCTTTTTCTCCATCAATATATGTAATTGACGAATCACAAGATGCCGTAGACATAAACCCAGGATCATAGGTAAAATAACCAGTATGTTTATATAAACTTCTAACATCTATAGCTGAAGGTCCTTTTGTACCTTCAATTATTGGCAATTCAAGTTCATTTTTTTGATTCGGTAATTTTAGTAAGGCTTTTTTATGCTCATTCATTTTAAGAAGTGATTGGTAAAAAGTAAATAAATGGTATACTGGCTATCCTACTTTTTCAATAGCTATTTTAATTTTAACCAAGATAATTTAGTACTTTATTAAGATTAGATAAACTCATTAATGTAAATACAGAATTTTAACTGTACCTTTAAAGGAATATGCATTTTATCATACTATAACTTCTTATTTTAAGATATATTGAAATAAATGAAAGGAATAGAAAATATGCGCAAATATAATCAAATTCAACTAATATAGATTTCTAAAATTAGAAAATGATATAAAAAAGAATTATGAATAATAAGAACTAACTAAATGAAAAAAACTTCATTAATTTTAATAATACTATTAATCTCTGTGTTATCTGTTGGCCAATATATACCTCTAACTATAAAGTCAACTTTATATGCAATAAGTTTAACTATCCAAGAATTATTAATTTTTTTTATACCTTTTATCATAGTTATTTTTATTTCTAGAAGCATTATATTTTTAAAAAATCAAGCAATAAAACTAGCTATTGCATTTGCTTTATTAATATATATTTCAAATTTTATCGCTTCATTTACATCTTTTAATGTTAGCTTTTATATGTTAAATAATAATTTGAATCTTACTAATTTCAACAGTAATAAAGAATTATTAATAGATAACTTGAACCCATTATGGAAGTTCAATTTATTTCAAATTTTATCAAATAAAATTGCACTATTAATAGGAGTTATTTCGGGAATTTTAGTGCCAATACTTAAAAAAAATCAAGCAAACAAGATTGCAGATTATTTATTTCACTATGCAATGAAATCAATAAATTTAGTTTTTATGCCTATATTACCATTATTTGTACTTGGATTTTTAATCAAACTACAGAATGATAAAATTTTTGAATTTGCACTTGTAAATCATTTTCATACTTTAAAAATTATTTTTACTATTTCATTAATATATATTGTATTAATTTATTTTATTGCCAGTAATTTTAAATTTAACAAAACTTTAAAAAACATAATTACCATGTTGCCTGCATCTTTCACAGCATTTATCTCTATGTCAAGCACTGCTGCATTGCCATATACTATAGAAGGTGTGAATAAAAACATATCTAAAAAATCAAATATTATTATTTCACTTATTCCTCCAATTTCAAATATGCATTTATTAGGAGATTGCTTCTTAATTCCCTCTTGCATAATGTTAGTATTAAAATTATTTAATTATCAAATCCCATATACAGAATTTATTTATTTTTTAACATACTTTGTATTCATGAAATTTACAGTCTTAACAATCCCTGGAGGTGGAATTATAACAATCCTTCCATTACTAGCAAGTGAACTTAATTTTAATTATGAAATGCTATCTATTGTTATGACTTTGTATTTATTGCTAGATCCATTTTTAGCCCTTTTAAACGTTATTGGTAATGGAGGATTTTTTATAATACTAAGTAAAATAGTTAATAAATATAAAAATAACTAAATCACTTATTATTTAAATAATAAGTAAAATTTCTATAAAATTGCAAGATTGCAAGAAAATCTAGCTTTTTAGAAGAAATTTATATCTATAATTTTAAATAAAATATAAAAATCATAAATTATTCTTTGAAAAAGAAATTTGTTTATGATATTAAACATCAATCTTTAACTTTTAATAATAACAAAGGTATCTATATGAGTGATAGTATTAAAGAAAGAGTACTAAAAGTAATTGACAAACAACTCAATAAAGACACTTCTCAAATCAAATTAACAGATAGATTTATTGAAGATCTTGGAGCTGACAGCTTAGATAGAGTAGAGTTAGTTATGGCCCTTGAAGATGAATTTGAAAATTTAGAAATTCCTGATAAAGAAGCAGAAAATATCAAAACTGTTCAAGATGCAATAGATTATGCTGAAAAGCACTATAATCAAGCTCAATAAGGTTTAATCAATAATCATAATATGATTAGGGTTGTAGTAACAGGCATAGGGTTAATAACTCCCCTAGGTATAACAGCAAATGATAGCTGGAATAATATAATAAATTCAAAATCTGGTATAAAAAAAATACCTGATAGTTTATTTTCAAGTGATGATTTAAACTGTAAAATAGCAGGCATAATTCCATCTGAATTTAATATTGAAGAATTTGTTGATTCAAAAGAATCAAAAAAAATGGATAAATTTATTCATTATGCTATAGCTGCAGCAGAAGAAGCAATTTCAGATGCTAATCTAAAGAATTTGCCAGACGGAATTAAAGAGGAGATTGGTGTTTTAATTGGATCTGGTATTGGAGGCTTATCAACAATTGAAAAAAACGCTAACATATTAGAGTTAAAAGGCCCAAGAAGAATTAGTCCATTTTTCATTCCAGCAAGCTTGATAAATCTTGCTTCAGGTCATGTTTCTACAAAGCATGGGTTCAAAGGCCCTAACCATTCTGTAGTTACTGCTTGCTCAACTGGAACACATGCTATTGGAGATGCAGCAAGAATAATAAAAGATGGTGATGCAAAGATAATGGTTTGTGGAGGAGCTGAGGGAGCAGTTTGCAAACTTGGAGTTGCAGGATTTGCTGCAGCAAGAGCGCTATCAACCAATTTTAATGATTCACCAGAACAAGCATCTAGACCATGGGATAAAGATAGAGATGGGTTTGTAATGGGTGAAGGAGCCGGTATATTAATTTTAGAAGAATATGAACACGCTAAAAAGAGAAGAGCTAAAATCTACGGCGAGGTTGTTGGATATGGACTATCCGGTGATGCACATCATATTACTGCACCAGAATCAGAAGGTAAGGGAGCAATAAAAGCTATGAAAATGGCTTTAGCAAAAGCAAAAATTGCCCCAGAAGAAGTTGACTATATAAATGCTCATGGAACATCTACACCACTGGGTGATGTTATAGAGTTAAATTCAATCAAAAAAGTTTTTAAAAACAATATTAAAGACATTGCTATTTCTTCAACTAAATCATCTATTGGTCACTTGTTAGGTGCAGCAGGAAGTGTTGAAGCAATAATTTCTCTGCTTGCAATGCAAGATAGAACACTTCCCCCAACACTAAACCTAAGCAACCCTGATGAAAGTTGTGAAGGAATTAATTTGATTGCAAACACCCCTCAATCCAAAAAAATAAATTGTATTATGTCCAACTCTTTCGGATTCGGCGGCACAAATTCTTGCTTAGTTTTTAAGAAAGTTTAAGAACCTAAGTATAATATCACTAAATTTTATGCAAAAAATAAGATCTTAACGTAAACTTAACTTTTCGTTCAAAAACCTTAACGTAATTTTAACGTTTTATCAATATACTACAGATAATATTTATTAACTAAATTAAGGTGATCAATGAAATACTATTATAGCATTGCTAACTTTGCAGTTGGCACTTTTACAAATATATTTAATAAATTTTTTTATACAGAAACCCAGACTTATCAGCAATTATTTGGTGAAATGTTGATATGGTCGCGGGGCAATAATGTTAGTGTAGAAAATTTAGTTAATAGCAACATAATACCACAACAATTTGTAGATTCATGGGGTGAGGATTTAGCAAGAAATATTACTAATGAATTTACATATCATATTTTGAATTTAGAGCATTCTAATAATTGGAATGGGGATTTGCTTCATACAATACCACTAAGCCTACCACAAGTAATTATGGATTGGAGCACAGTAACAACAATTGGAGCAGGAATATTAGACACTATTGGTTATTATACAAATTACAGTTTGTTATCATGGAGTAGTCCTATTTGCCTTCCAAATATTATTTGGCAAAATGTATTATTAGGAGGACTAGTAGGAGTAGGACTAGGAGTAGTAGGAATAATAGGACTAGAACTAGTACCAGGAGTACTAGAACTAGTACCAGGAGGAGGACTAGTAGGACTAAGAGTAGTAGGACTAGGATATGCAGGTGAAATTTTCTTGCAATATGTGACTGATACAACTATAACATCACTAGTAGAAAAACATGGGCTTGAATCCATTAAACCTCTACATTAGGCAGGAGCAAAATTCTCTAACTTATCTTCATTGTATATTGAAAAATTAGTAGAAAAATATGGCATTAAAATATTGCATCCTGAAAGCATCAAAGATGAAATAATGTAAACGCTAAAATATCCCCATCTTGACAAGTATTATCCGCCTTTCTTTGGGTTTCTTAAGTTTTTTGATAATTCTAAAAAAAATTTAATTTGATGATATTTTTTTATCAATATTATATGGAAGTAAATTTACTAACTCTTTTGGATCAGAATAATCATGAATATGATTCAGCAAATATTTTAAATAATCATAAGGATTAATCTTATTTACTTTGCAAGTTTCAATAATACTATAAATATTTGCACTAGCTTTAGCACCCTTAGTTGTTGCACAGAACATCCAATTTTTTCTGCCAACTGCAAATGGTTTTATAC
>NZ_RXFM01000056.1 GCF_003953955.1 Candidatus Aquarickettsia rohweri
TTCTTTTTTTCTAATAGCATCATTAGCCTCTATTTTTTTAGGCTTTTGTTCTACCACTTATTTTTATTCTTGCCTAGATGCCCTTATTTTAGCGCTTACTTTACTTCCATATAATATTGATAAAAAAATATCATCAAATTAAATTTTTTTTAGAATTATCAAAAAACTTAAGAAACCCAAAGAAAGGCGGATAATACTTGTCAAGATGGGGATATTTTAGCGTTTACCATATAATATTGATAAAAAAATATCATCAAATTAAATTTTTTTTAGAATTATCAAAAAACTTAAGAAACCCAAAGAAAGGCGGATAATACTTGTCAAGATGGGGATATTTTAGCGTTTACTCCTTTTGAATTAAATAAATCAGACACAAAGAACAGTACTCCTACTGCATATGAATTATTAAAAACACAAGGTTATATAAAAGAGCAAAAAAGGAAGAGGAAATTACCATCTAAAAAGTAATAATTTTTTTAAGCCATTTTGGTGTTTTTCTATACTTAAGTAAAAACTTATCTATACTAAACTCACTTGGCTGAAATAGTGCGTATGAAAAGATAATTGCTGACCATAATATAGGATAATTCCATCCAGTACCAGAAGAGCTAACCCAAGCAAATTTATACCCAAATTTTAAACTAATATATGTAGTTACCATTAAGTATAAAGTTAAAATTATTGATCCAATTCTAGTTAAAAACCCACAGCTTAAAGTAAGACTACAAAAAAACTCGATTATACCTGTCGATATAACTATAATATTAGCTAATATTATTCCCAAGTTATGAAAATCATCTATTTCTTTAGATCTTATCATGGTTCCTTCAAATAATTTTTCACAAAAATAAGGAATAAAATCATATCCTAATAATATCCTTATGAAAATGCTTAACCAATAAAGATGATAATCAGTATTTTCAAACCCTAGTTTGTATATTTGATTTATACTAGATTTTGCTATAAGCATAAATTGAATGACCTTTATAAAAAATATTAACGTCATTATATAAACTGGCATCTTAAATCCAATAATGCTACATAGCCTTAAATTGATAACAAGTGTAAATCACCCTAATAAAAAAGAAGGTACAGGTATTTTTAGCTCTAAAACAATAAAAATAATTGTAAGTAATGAAAAAGTTAAAACATTATAACCAAATGTTTCTACTATAAAACCTGCATTATTTATTTCATAAAATTGAAAAAAAAAGCTTGCAATCATCAAGCACAATTGTAAAAAAATAAATGTTTTAAAGTCTACTACTTTCATTTACAGCTTTTATGTAGATTTGTATAAAGTATATTATTATTAAAAATTATTTCCAAGGTAAATTCTTCTTATTTGTTTGTTTTTGATTATATTCTTACTATCATCACATGCAATTACACTACCATTATACAATATGTATGCTCTATCAACTAAAGCAAGTGCTTCCTTAACGTTATGATCAGTAATTAAAATTCCTATTTTTTGCTTCTTTAAATTTTTAATTAAATCTATTATATTTTCAATTGCGATTGGATCTATTCCTGCTAATGGCTCATCGAGTAAAATATATTTTGGCTTCATTGCTACACACCTTGCAATTTCCAACCTTCTTCTTTCACCCCCAGATAAAGAAATTGCATGCGAAAATTTTAGATGATCTATAGAAAATTCAGCAAGTAATTCTTCCAATCTTTGTTCTCTTTTTGTTTTATCTTTTTCTATTATTTCTAAAACAGTCATCAGGTTTTCTTGAACCGTCATATTTCTAAAAATTGATATTTCTTGTGGTAAATACGAAATACCTAATTTTGCACGATATGATAAAGATAAACTTGTTATATCAACTCCATTAAAAAATACTTTTCCTACATCAGGTTTTATTAAACCAGAAATAATATAAAATGATGTTGATTTTCCTGCACCATTAGGACCTAGCAAACCTACAATCTCTGAGTTGCTAACAGATATTGTTACATCATTAACAATTTTCTTTTTAGAATACGTTTTAAATAAATTTTCAGCTACTAACATCTTTGTTTATTTTAAATTTTGCTTTAACTCTTTTATTTTTACTTTTATCTTTTAAATCAGAACTTAATTTAGAAATTTTATTGTTAAAATTATATATAAATAAATCCCCTATAATTTCATTATCCTGGTTATTTATATATTTAACATTATTAATAATTTTTAAAATATTATCCTTTTTTTTATATTCAGCTTTATCTCCCAATATAATTTTATTACCTATTTGAAATTTTACATTGTTTAAAAAAACGATTTGTTCTATTTCATTGCTTTGAGTTGTAATTAATAATTTATTACTAAAAACTTTAACTTTATTTTGCTGTAAAATAACATTACCAATAAATTCTGCAGTTTTAGCATTTGTATTAACATTTAAATTATTAGATTCAATATTAATTTCTCCATTGTTTAAATTAAATGCATAGGAATTTAAATCTAATGTTACAAGTAATATGAATAATATAAAATTTAATCTTAGTATCATAATTTAAATAAATATAAAACAACAGGCAGCCTATAAGCTGGGTTCTGTAGATACTATAATGTATCTGATGGTTATTCATCTCGATTTAATGTTACCATTAAACTCTAGCAATCTACCCGTGTTTAAAACTTGGAATAAAGTTAAAAAAAACACTACTTGATCTTGCTTCTAGAGGGGTTTACCATGCATCTTTTATTACTAAAAGATCGGTAAGCTCTTACCTTACCATTTCACCCTTACCAATTTAACAGGCGGTATATTTTCTGCGGCACTTTCCCTAAAGTTACCTTTGCTGGGAGTTATCCAGCTCTATTATTCCATGAAGCCCAGACTTTCCTCTGTAAAAAACTATATTTACAGCAACTATCTAGCTACCTGATAGCTATAAATTAAAATAAATTAAGAAAAAAATCTACAATTAAGTTTGCAAAAAAGTGATTTTTAGAATAAACAATAGATATTCCAACGTTAATTAATTTGGACACTAAAAAATAACTAAATATTAAATTATATGTTTTCATCCTTATTAGGATTATTTTCATCCAATATGGCAATTGATCTTGGTACAGCAAATACATTAGTATATGTTCCAAATCAAGGAATAGTACTTAATGAACCATCAGTTGTTTCATTGCTCCATGAAAAAGGTTCTTATATTCCATATGCTTTTGGCAATGAGGCAAAAGCAATGTTGGGTAGAACTCCAGCAGATATCAAAGCCATTAGACCATTAAAAGATGGAGTAATTGCAGAATTTAAAGGTGCTGAAGAAATGATAAAATATTTTATTACTTCAGTACATAAAAAACGAAGTTTTTTTGCTAAACCAAAAGTAATTGTTTGTGTACCATATGGCTCCACTCCTGTAGAAAGAAGAGCTATACAAGATGCTGTAGAGAGTGCAGGAGCTAGAGAAGTTTATTTAATATACGAACCAATGGCTGCTGCAATTGGATCTAATCTTCCAGTTACCGAAGCTACAGGCTCTATGGTTGTTGACATAGGAGGCGGTACAACTGAAGTTGGTGTTATATCCTTAGGTGGTATTGTTTGCGCTCAATCAGTTAGAGTAGGTGGAGATACTCTAGATGAATCAATAATATCATATATAAGAAAAAATCATGGTCTTTATATAGGTGATTCAACTGCAGAAAGAATTAAAAAGGAAATTGGAACTGCTAAAAAACCAAATAAAAAAGATGAAAAAAGCATATCGATAAAAGGTAGAGATGCAGTAACTGGGATACCAAGAGAAATAGTATTAACAGAAACTATAATGGCTGAAAGCATATTTGACCCAATTGCACAAATTATAGATGCTGTTAAATTAGTGCTTGAAAAGGCACCGCCAGAGCTTTCTTCAGATATTGCCGATAATGGAATAATTATTACTGGTGGTGGTGCGCTTTTAAGAGATTTAGATAAAGTTATAAGTGAAACTACTGGTTTAAAGGTTCAAGTAGCTGATGAGCCTCTTCATTGTGTTGTACTTGGAACTGGTAGAGTATTAGAAGATTTTTCTTATTTCAGACATGTATTATTTCAACAAGATTAAATGAATTCTAATATAAATTTTAAAAAATTAAATAAAGAACTAATATTTATTCCACTAGGAGGTTCTGGTGAAATAGGTATGAATTTAAATCTCTATCATTTCAATGGTAAATGGATAATTGTAGATTTAGGATTAGGATTTGCAGATTTAGATTTACCTGGAATAGATATTATTGTGCCCAATATTAATTTTATCATCAAGGAAATTAAAAAAGATATTTTAGGAATTGTGTTAACTCATGCTCATGAAGATCATATTGGAGCAATACAATATCTTTGGTCAGAGATTGGATGCCCAATTTATGCAACAAAATTTACATCTTTAATAGTCAAATCAAAATGTAAGGAATATGGTTTAACTCAAAATATGAAATTTAACGAAGTTGAATCTAATAATACATTTACATTAGAAAATTTTAAAATTTCTTTTATTCCAATAACACATTCTATACCTGAAATGAATGGGTTATTAATTGAAACTGAAAAAGGAAAAATATTTCATACAGGAGATTGGAAATTTGATAATGAACCAGTTATTGGAGAAGTAACTGATGAAGGAACACTTGAAAATATTGGCAAAAAAGTAATTTTGGCTTTAGTGGGAGATTCAACAAATATTTTTCATAAAGATCATTCTGTTTCAGAAGGTGAACTTGGCCGAAACTTAGAAAAATTACTTTGTACGCACACTGGCAAATTAATTATTATAACAACATTTGCTTCAAATGTGGCACGATTATTATCAATGGTTAATGCTGCTAAGAAAGATAAAAGAAAGATAATTTTGCAAGGAAGATCATTATGGAAAATGTATCTAGCTGCTAAAGAAGCTGGTTATTTACAAGATACGATTATATATGATGAAAAGCATTTTAAAAAATTTAAGCGTAATGAAATAGTTGTTATTTGTACTGGTTGCCAAGGTGAATCATTAGCTATGACTACTAAAATAGCAGATAAAAAACACCCTCAAATCTCTTTACAAGAAGATGATGTAGTAATTTTTTCATCTAAAATTATCCCTGGAAATGAAAAAAAAATATATAATTTATTTAATAAACTTGCTGAAATGAATGTTAATGTTTTAAATGAGGCAAATGAGTTTGTGCATGTCTCAGGACATCCATCTGCTCAGGAAGTAAAAAAAATGTTTAAACTTATTCAGCCAAAAATAGCAATACCTGTTCATGGAGAAGCAATACATCTTAATGAACATTGTAGGGTAGCAAAAAATTTAGGAATTAAACAAGCATTAAGTGTTAGAAACGGTGATGTAATTATATTTGACAATGATGAAGCAAAAAAAATAGGTAAAGTTGAATCTGGATATTATATTATTGATGGAAATTTAATTTTAAATTCAGATAGTATTATAATAAAAAATAGAAAAACACTTAGAGATAATGGAGCTTTATTTATTTCTATGATAATAGATAAAAAGAAAAAAAATATTAATCACCTATATGTTGTTGCTCCAGGTATTTTAGAAGAAAACTTAGACCAAGATATATTGGATGAGCTAAAACTTGATATTTTTGATACATTTAAAGAAATATCAACTTTAGATAAAAATAAAATCAAAAATTCTATTGAATTCTCACTGAAGAAGCATATCAAAAAGCTTATAAATAAATCACCTTTAATAAATATCAATGTATTTTTTATTTAGATTTTATGTTAGTAAAAATAGCAACAAGAAGTAGTCCTCTTGCTATTAATCAGGCACTTATAGTTGCCAATCAATTAAAATTTTATCATAAGCATTTAACTATTGAATTAATAAAATTAAAAACTCAAGGTGATATATTGCTTACTCATTCTTTATCTAAAATTGGAGGCAAAGGACTGTTTTTAAAAGAAATTGAACAAGCAGTAGTAGATGGATATGCAGATATTGCAGTTCATTCTATGAAAGATGTACCTGCAGATGAAAATAAATTTTTAGAAATTAATTGTATATTAAGACGCTCTGACCCAAGAGATGCATTTATATCAACTAAATATAAATCATTTTTATTATTACCAAAAGGAGCATCTATTGGCACATCTTCTGTAAGAAGAAAAGGGCAAATTTTAGCTTTAAGGCCTGATTTGGTAGTTAAAAATATTAGAGGTAATATTGATACTAGGTTAAAAAAATTAAACTGTAATGAAGTAGATTCTATAGTTTTAGCAGCTGCAGGATTAAAAAGAAATAATTTAACTCAGCATATCAATCACTATTTTGAAATCGATGAAATGTTACCAGCTATTGCTCAAGGTGCAATAGGCGTCCAAAATAAAATTAATGATGCTAAAATTATAAAACTTTTAGAACCTTTGAATCATAAAAAAACTCAAATAGCTATAAATACAGAAAGAGCATTTTTAAAATCATTTCTAGGTGATTGTTCTACTCCAATTGCATCTTATTGCACTATTTTTGGTGATAAATTAATGTTAAAATCTGGATATTTTAGTGAAAATGGAGATTTGCAATTTTATACTATTGAAGAAGGTAATGAAGGTATTGGAAATGATTTAGGAAAAAAATCTGCTGATAAAATAAAGAGAATGCTTTTTTATTAAAAATTTTATATTTGATGTATAAAATAAAGCTACCAATAATATAGATTGTGTGGTAGCTTTTAGCTTTATATTATAATTTATTAAAATGGGGTTTTTAACATGAACTATAAAGATATATCAATTTGTTTAGGGCTAGCATTAATACTTACTACAGCAAATTTACATGCTGCTCAAAATAATAATAATTTAAAGCAGGTTCAATCATCCGACCTAACAAATCAGAATAATACTAATTCTGATCAAGATGATAGTAGTGATACCACTAGTACTCAAAGTACTGATGATGATCAAAACCAGAATCAAAATACAGGTAATAATGTAATTGTTCAGGGTACTAACAATACAAATAACCAAATTAACAATGATACATCAACAACTCAATCATCTAATAAAAATAGTCAACAAATGACTAATCAACAAAATTATAGTACTGGCCAAACAAACACAACTATGAATAGTAAATAAGTAAATTTATATACTTTATTCAAAATAGCTTAATTATTAGATATAATAATTAAGCTATCTTTACATCTAGATAACAAAACTATTATTAATATAATTTCTACATATTTTTTTAGAAATTTATCTAGCTATTTTAAAACATACATGTTTAAAATAGCTTTTTTATATTATTAGTTTGCATGTGAAATATTTTATTGGTATAGCATGGTTTTTATTTAGCTTAGCTATTAGCTGTATAAATGATATTATAGCGAAGTATATTTATGCCAATAATTTATCATCACTTGAAATTTCCTTTTACAGATTTCTTTTTGGAACTATAAGTTTTTTACCTGTTATTATATTTTATGGTTTAAAATCTATAAAAACTTCACATATAAAACTACATTTTTTAAGGGGAATTTTATTATCTTTAGCAATATTTTTATGGATCAGTGGATTACAATCTTCTCAAGTGGCAATAGCTACTACAATTAGTTTTACTATCCCTATATTTGTATTAATCTTAGCACCTTTAATTTTAAAAGAATCAGTATCATTTGTATTATGGATTGTAACATTTATTAGTATGATTGGAATATATATAACAATATCTCCACATAGCAAAAATTTACTTCTAACTCATATCTATTTGTTATTGCAGCAATACTTTTTGCTACACTTGACGTTATTAATAAAAAATATATTACAAAAGAAAAAATGCTTTGTATGTTATTTTACTCTTCCTTATTTACAACTATAATATTATTTATTCCATTGTTAAATGGCTTTAAAGTTCCTACAAGTAAAGATATTTTTTACTTTACTATATTGGGAATAGGCAGTAATTTAATCCTTTTTTGTATTCTTAAAGCTTTTGATACTGTTAAAGCATCAGTTCTTGCACCTTTAAGATATATAGAGTTAATATTTTCTATAATACTTGGATATTTTATTTTTAATGATATACCAAGTTATAATATGCTAATTGGAGCATCAATAATAATTCCAACTTCACTTTATGTTATACTTAAATTTAAATAATAATATAATTGTTATAAAAAGATATAGTATGTAGATATATTATTTATATAAAACTTTTTAAAAAAACTTAATATAAATTCTGTACCTTTATTTTCATTAGAATAACATTTAATATCTCCATTCATAATTCCCATTGCTTTTTTACAAAAACTTAATCCTATTCCATGTCGTAAACGCTAAAATATCCCCATCTTGACAAGTATTATCCGCCTTTCTTTGGGTTTCTTAAGTTTTTTGATAATTCTAAAAAAAATTTAATTTGATGATATTTTTTTATCAATATTATATGGAAGTAAATTTACTAACTCTTTTGGATCAGAATAATCATGAATATGATTCAGCAAATATTTTAAATAATCATAAGGATTAATCTTATTTACTTTGCAAGTTTCAATAATACTATAAATATTTGCACTAGCTTTAGCACCCTTAGTTGTTGCACAGAACATCCAATTTTTTCTGCCAACTGCAAATGGTTTTATACTACGCTCCGAATCATTATTATCAATACGCAGTCTTCCATCTAAAAG
>NZ_RXFM01000057.1 GCF_003953955.1 Candidatus Aquarickettsia rohweri
CTTTTAGATGGAAGACTGCGTATTGATAATAATGATTCGGAGCGTAGTATAAAACCATTTGCAGTTGGCAGAAAAAATTGGATGTTCTGTGCAACAACTAAGGGTGCTAAAGCTAGTGCAAATATTTATAGTATTATTGAAACTTGCAAAGTAAATAAGATTAATCCTTATGATTATTTAAAATATTTGCTGAATCATATTCATGATTATTCTGATCCAAAAGAGTTAGTAAATTTACTTCCATATAATATTGATAAAAAAATATCATCAAATTAAATTTTTTTTAGAATTATCAAAAAACTTAAGAAACCCAAAGAAAGGCGGATAATACTTGTCAAGATGGGGATATTTTAGCGTTTACGAAATATAATCTTGAAGAAATTTGGAAGTTATCGTCAAATTAACCATAGCATAGACATAATTCAATGTTGCAAACTGAAAAATTCGAAACAAAATTTAAAATTAGGGATATTGGTAATTTATAAAAATTATTTTTTCTTTTTGAACGGCTTAGAATTAGTTTGTAACAAAGCTAATCAATTTAATTCAAAGCTCTAATAATAAATTATATCAAATAAAGTTATTTTTTATTCTGGTTTTTTATAACTTTGCTAAGTTGCTCTAGTTCAAAATATCCTTCTTTAATTATTGTATTATTTTCATTGAGTATGCAGTAAAAAGGAACTGCATTATCATAATTTATCTCTGTTTTTATAAGGAACTTCTCAATTTCATCAAATCTATTAAAATAAAAAATTTTAGATTTATTCTTAATTTTAGTGTTAGAAAATTTTAATAATTTTTTATTATCATCATCTAATGAAATAATATAAAAATTATATTTTTGTGATAAATTACGATCAAGTTGCATTTTATGTAACTTATCTAAAGTTTCATTACATTCATAACACCATGAAGTAAAAAAATAAATAAATTTATATTTCTTTTTATCTTTGTAAATTACATTTGCCATTTTTTCTGATGTTGTGGGCATTAAATCAAGACAATAAGCTTGCATTATAATTTTAGGTGAAAAAGTAATTAAACCAAATATTAGAAATAAAATAAATTTATTCATTTTTATCATGAGTATATAAAGAAATGCCTTTTACTAAATCTATTGCTCTAAGTAGTACATAGTCATTTTGATAATTCTTCAAATTTTTATGATTATTATTTTTAATAATAGCATTATTTGTGTCATTATTTAACTCTGTATTAACAAGAGGAGATATTATTTCTATATTTGGTATTATGCATTCTTCTTGTATAGATTTACCTAAAGGAGTATAAAACTTAGCTGTTGTAAGCTTTATAGCCGAACCATTACTAAAGGGGATTAAGTTTTGCACAAGTCCTTTGCAAAAAGATTTTTCTCCCATTACCAGTGCTCTCTTGTTATCTTGCAATGCTCCAGCTACTATTTCTGATGAAGAGGCAGAGCCATTATTGATTAATATTACTATAGGCAGTCCTTTTATTATATCAGCACCAGTTGCATCATATGATATTTCTTCATTATTATGTCTAGTTTTAATTGATACAATAATTCCATCATTCAAAAAAAGTCTTGAAACTTCAACCGCTTGATCTAAAATTCCTCCGGGATTATCTCTTAAATCTAATATTAATCCTTTAATACTATTATGATTATTGATTATTTTTAATAATTCATTTTTTAAAATTAAGCTGGTTTTTTCACTAAAATTTCCTATTTTTGCATAAATTACTTTATCTTGATTATAATAAAGAACTTTAGTTGGAATGAGCTTAATTACGTCTCTTGTTATTACTACTTCTTTTATTTCTCCTGAATCTCTATAAATTTTAAGCTTCACTGTGCTGCCTGGTTCTCCCTTTAATTTGTCAGATGCTTGGACAATGCTCATACTACCAATAGCTTCATCATTAATCATAACAATAATATCACCAGGTTTGATTCCAGCTCTGTAAGCAGGAAGATTTTTATAAGAAGAGACTACTTTTAAAAAACCTTGTTCCATATTTATTTCAACACCAATTCCTCCAAATTCACCTTTTGCACTAGATTTCATGTCGTCATACTCTTCTTTAGTTAAAAAAGTTGAGTATGGATCTAGTGAATCAAGCATGCCATTAATTGCACTTTGCATAAGCTGTTTATTATCTACTTTATTAATATATTGATTGTGGATAATATCTATTACTTCTTCAAAATCTTTCATATCTTTGTATTTTTCATTGGCAAATCCTAAATTGCTATAGGTAATTAAAATGTAGAGTATTGCCAAAACAGATATTAAATTTTTATGGCTTTTGGTGTTCACAAATAATAAAAATATATTTACTTTAATGAACATAAATATATCATAAAATCAAAAAAATACTTATACTTTTTTATGAAAATTTATTGCGATGGTTCTTGTTTAGGAAATCCTGGTTTAGGAGGTTGGGCAGCTATATTTATCAAAGAAGATAAAATTATCAAAAAAATTTATGGTTGTGATAAGCATACCACCAATAATAAAATGGAGCTGACAGCTGCTGTTAAATCTTTAGAAAATTTAGAAATTATGGATAACATGATTGAAATATATACTGATAGTAACTATCTAAAATGTGGAATAACTGAATGGATTAAAAATTGGAAAATCAATAATTGGAAAAATGGAAAAATAAAAAATATAGAATATTGGAAAGACCTAGATAAATTAAATTCAGTTTATAATACAAAATGGTTCTGGGTTAAAGCTCATAATGGCAATAAATTTAATGAAATTGTAGATAAACTTGCAAGAAATGCTGCAGTTAATCAAATTGAATTAAATTAATTATATGTTAAAAAATAAAAAACATTATCTTAGTAATTATAATTATTGGCTATATGGCAAGCATCCAGTAATTTCAGCTATAAAAAATCCTGCAAGAAAAATTTTAAAATTATGTGTAACTAAAAATACTATTGATTTTGCTAAAAAAAACATAGGAACTTATATTGAGGACAAAAACATAAAAATAGAAATTTTAACTAATATTGAGATCAGTAGTAAGATTGGAATTAATGAATCAATTCATCAAGGCATTGCAATAATGGTGAAGTTATTAAAGTCACCTAGTATAGATAATTTAATTAATAATATTAAAAGCAAAAGTATTATAATGTGCTTGGATCAAATTAACGATCCACAAAATATTGGAGCAATTATTAGATCTTCTCTTGCATTTGCTGCTGATGCAGTAATAACTACTAAAGATAATGCTCCTTCAGAAAGTGCATCACTTGTAAAAGCTAGTGCTGGTGCATTTGAGTTAATACCATATATTCAAGTTGTTAATATGGCTAGAACGTTAAAATTTTTAAAGAATCAGGGATTTTGGGTTGTATCTATTACACAAAATGGTGATAATAATATTGGTTCTGTTGCTAAATTTAATAAAATTGCGTTAGTTTTAGGCTCAGAAGGTAAGGGAATCAGAGATATCAATTTAAAGCAAAGTGATGTAAAAGTTAAAATTGATATGTCAAATAAGTTAGAAAGCTTAAATGTTTCAAATGCTGCAGCTATTATTCTACATCAATTATATATAAATTTTAATTGATTCATTTTATCGCGAATCTTGAATAAAGACTTATTATTCAAAAATGTATAACTCTGTCAGCAACAGTTATAATATTAAACTTTAATGGCAGTAGATTTACCAAAAGAATTTTATAAATTAATGATGTTAGGAATAATGATTCTTTCAGTTTTTTGTGATTCTAATTTTTGAGTTTTGAATGTACATCCTATAATAATTTCTCCACTAAAATTTTGATTTTTGAAGTTTGTGTCTATATTTATAAGTTTTGCTTCTTCAATAATTGCTTCCCTTTAAATATTTATTATTATACTTTTCAACTCATATTATGTAACTTTTTATTTTACACCATTACCTTTTTAATAAAGTATTAAAGCTAGATTTGAATTTATTATTGATATATATATTAAACTTTAAAATGTTATAATATTAATATAGTGGGAGTAGTATGGTAGACTTGACAATAAAAATAAAAAATTTTCCAAAGTTACATGTAGCATATATAACTCATATAGGACGTTATGAGGATTGTTATGGCGCATGGTAACGTCTTTTATCGTGGGCAAAAAATAGTAATATTAACATTGATAATATAATAAGCGTAGGTGTTTGTTATGATAATCCTGAAGTAGTTCAAGACTGTAGATATGATGCATGTATACAAGTAGAAAAGGGAGTAATAACTATAGATTATATTAAAACTAAAGTGCTAGAATCTAGAAAATGCATTTCAACTATACACAAAGGTAGTTATGATATAATGATTAATACATATAAAAAAATATATACTGATAAAATTAATGAGAGGTATGGAGTAGACCTTTTAGCACCATGCTTTGAAATATACAAAAATAATCCTCATAACACTCCACCAAATGAGTTGTTAACTGAAATTTTTGTTCCACTAAGAGAACAAAATAACATATAGAGCTATGTTACAAATTGCTATTAAGCGGTGCAAGAAGTAAGAAATTATTTTATAATGACTCTACTGATTGTATCATTTATTTCAATCTTATCTTTTCAGTTTGCAATACTATCCTATAAAAAATATTTTCTTTTTATAGTAGCACTAACATTGTTTTTGACATTTTATATATTATTTTATAAAAGTAGTTTCTAAAATAGAACAAACATATTATTAGGCCACAATTAACAAAATAAGAGTAGTAATTATGAACAAAAGTGAATTTATAGAAATATTATCAAAAGAAATCAATACAAGTAAAGCAGAAGCTGGAAGGCATTTAGATAAAGTGTTTAAATGTATAGCTACATCTTTAAAAGATAAAGACGAACTAAGATTTATAGGGTTTGGGACTTTTAAAGCTAAACAAACAGAAGAAAAAGAAGTAAAAACCCCAAGAGGAACTATAGCAAAAGTTCCAGAACAAAGAAGGGTTAGTTTTTCTGTAGGTAGTGAATTTAAAGCTGTTGTAAATAATAATAAATAGAAAAAATATATGTTAGCAGCAGTTGTATATGGAGCAATAATAGCTATAATATGCTTTGCTTTTGGTTATTATGTTGGAAAAAGCAAGTGATTATTAGGCCATTCAATGGATAAGACTTTTATTAAAACAATTTTTTAAATCTTCTTTGATAACGTATGACAATACAAAAACTTATTATAGCCCTTGGGATAGCATTCATAATTATTGGAATATTATTCCCATATATATATAAAATAGGACTTTTTAAATTACCTGGAGATATATATTTTGGAAGTAAAAACTTAAAGTTCTTTTTCCCAATTACAACTTCTATTTTATTGAGTATTATAATATCTATTATTATTTGGATATGGAGAAAATTTTAAGATGGATCAAAAAATAAAAAAAGATCAGCTATTATCATCTGAGGATTACAATAAAATATTTAATACTTTAGCTCATGAATATCCAAAGTTATTTAATAAGCAGGATGTTAAATTACTTAAAGTAGGGATAAGAAAAGAGATAATAGCTAATGATAATCTAAGAATAAGTAAGACACAATTAGCTGAGTTTTTTAAATTATATTGTACCAGTAAGGAATATAAAGAACTTCATGTAGAAAATGCTAAGAGATATGATTTAGAAGGTAATGAGTCTGGAGTGGTTACAAAAGAACAAATAGAAGGCCTTGTTAAATTAAAAGAAGAAACACAAAAGAAGCGGGAATTGAAAAAACAAAGACAGCAAGAATTAGCTAAAAAGCAAGAAGCAAAAGATAGTAGTGCTAAAGTTAAAAACAAGAATATTAATAAAGATCAAAATAGTAGTTCTCTTTCAAAAATAAATAAAGATCTAAAAGTAAAAAAGCCAACTGTTACTCAAGATAACATAGGCAATATAAAGTCTGCTAACCATACAATTAATAGCACTAAACCAAAGTTAGGTATAAAACTATGAAGGGTCCAGCTATAAGAAAAATAGAGTAAGATCAATAATAAAGATAGTGAGGATATAAAGAATGTTTTTATCAGAGTATCTAATGTTTCTATTTAAAACATTAACAATCGTGGGAAGTATAATTTTCATAATAATTGTATATTTTTACATAAAAGCAAGAATTAGGAAAAGTAAGGATTATGGATTGTTAATTGTAAAAGATTTATCTCGTCATTACTATGAATTGAAGTTGCAGATGTTAAAGACTATTTCTTCAAAGCATAAAATTAAAGATACAGTCAAGGAGTTTAAGAAAGTATTAAAAGGTAAAAAGCAAAAAGAAAATGAACAAAATATATATGTAATTAAATTCAAGGGAAATATAAAAGCTACGGCAGTAGAATCATTAAAAGAAGAGATTACAGCAATACTCTCTATTGCACATAAACGAGATAAAGTTGTTATAATATTAGAATCACCTGGTGGTACAGTAAGTGGATACGGACTTGCTGCATCAGAATTAAATAGAATAAAAAATAAAGGAATTAAATTAATAGTTATAGTAGATAAAGTAGCTGCAAGTGGTGGCTATATGATGGCAAGTATAGCAAGCCAAATTATTGCCGCTCCATTTGCAATAATTGGCTCTGTAGGAGTAGCTTCTCAAATACCCAATTTTAATCAATTACTTAAAGATAAAGGAATAGAGTATGAGCAAATCACTTCAGGCAAATATAAGAGAACTGTTACGATGTTTGGTAAAAATACAGATGAGGGGCGTCAGAAGTTACAATTAGAACTTGAAGAAATACACAGTCAATTTAAATCATTAATAAAAAAACAACGTCCAAATATAGATATAGAAAAGATTTCTATAGGAGAGTATTGGTTAGCAGAGAAAGCTAAGGAATTAAAGTTAGTAGATGATTTAATGACTAGTGATGAATATCTAATGGATCTTAATGAATCTGGTAATAATATCTATCAGATTGAATATAAAAAAGAGCTAAGTTTAATGAATAAATTATCCGTTGCTTGTAATAATATTAAAAGTATATTCCAGACAAAATATGATATTTAAATGCGTTTTAAATTGATTGATATGATAGATAAGAGAACAAGAAAAGAAAGCTTTCATTATATTAAAAGCTTATTTGCTGATATGAGCTTTGTAACAAATTTAATAGCATTATATATATTACTATTAAGCTATATAATGCCATATTTTTCTAAAGAATTGAATAATATAGGACTATTTGCATTATCTGGTAGTATAACAAATTGGTTAGCAATTCATATGCTATTTGAAAAGATTCCATTTATATATGGATCAGGAGTAATTGAATTAAGATTTCAAGATTTTAAAAAAGGAATTAAAGATTTGGTAATGAGTCAGTTTTTTAACAAAGATGATTCTAATAAATTCCTTAATAAAATTAATAAGCTAGTTATTTCAAATTTAGAATTATCAATAGATTTTGAATCTTTATATAAGAAATTAGTAGAAGCTATTATAACTTCTCCTGCAGGAGGTATAATTGCTATGATGGGTGGTGAATCAGCATTGGAACCATTAAAAGCTACAATCATCAATAAAATTAAAGATTTTATTAAAGAACTTTCAAATTCTAACCTAGAAATTAATAATAATACTGAATCATTTATTTTGGAAGTTGATAAAATAATTTCAGATAAGATAGATAAATTAACTCCTATTATGGTGAAAAAAATAATTCAAGATATAATAAAAAGGCACTTGGGATGGTTAGTAGTATGGGGTGGAGTATTTGGTGGAGTGATAGGATTGATTGCAAGTATTGTTGGATGATGGCATATGAACAAACTTATTTATGCCTTAAATATGTTTTGAGAGCAAATAAGAGATTTGAGATAATGATCCTGTTTGCTAAAAATCAGTCTTTCTGGGTAAATAATAATTATTCTTGAGCTTTAAACATCTTCTCTATATAAGTTTTAGTACCAAATTTTTGTTTCTTATCTTCCCCTCTTTACTTACTTAAAAATATCCTCTATTTCTGGCAGTGTTGCAAACTGAGAAGAGTCGTTGTATAAGTGAAGAAACAAAAGGAAGGTTTATTGAAGAAGCAAAGTTTATAGATGGAGAAATAAGCTTTTGAATCTTAACTTACTAGATTTTGCTATCTAATCTATTACTCAGCTTTAATTAATTTTTTATTTCTCCACCAGTTTTCAAAAATATTTTTTGTTTTATAAATAAAAATGAATTGAAAATATATAAAAAAATATATATACGTTAAATACAATTCATGTTTTAAAGATTTTATTTAACAAAAAGGGGAGGTTAATATGGATAATAAATTATCAATTGGTAAGCGCTAAAATAAGGGCATCTAGGCAAGAATAAAAATAAGTGGTAGAACAAAAGCCTAAAAAAATAGAGGCTAATGATGCTATTAGAAAAAAAGAAAAAAAGAATAAGTAATGAAAAATGGAA
>NZ_RXFM01000058.1 GCF_003953955.1 Candidatus Aquarickettsia rohweri
CTTTTAGATGGAAGACTGCGTATTGATAATAATGATTCGGAGCGTAGTATAAAACCATTTGCAGTTGGCAGAAAAAATTGGATGTTCTGTGCAACAACTAAGGGTGCTAAAGCTAGTGCAAATATTTATAGTATTATTGAAACTTGCAAAGTAAATAAGATTAATCCTTATGATTATTTAAAATATTTGCTGAATCATATTCATGATTATTCTGATCCAAAAGAGTTAGTAAATTTACTTCCATATAATATTGATAAAAAAATATCATCAAATTAAATTTTTTTTAGAATTATCAAAAAACTTAAGAAACCCAAAGAAAGGCGGATAATACTTGTCAAGATGGGGATATTTTAGCGTTTACATTAAAACTTCATAAAGATTTCGATTTTGAACCTAGCGAAAATTTTAACCTTACAGCAACAGACATATTATCAGAGCATACTAAATTAAATGATGGGTGTAAACATACGTACGATGAATTATAGATTAATAATTATATATTTTTCATAACTTAACAGCAACAGTTAATCCTTCATTTGTTGGTAATATTAAGCTTTTATATTTCTTTTGATTGCTTATTTCTTCATTAAAATGTTTCATGGCTAACCACTTTTCTTTATATTTAGGTATATTATCTTCATAAACAGTTCTAAATAAAAACGTATTATCAGCAATTATCAAACCCCCTATCCTTAATAATGTATATATAAGTTCTAAATATTTTGGGTATTCATCTTTTTTTGCATCAATAAATACTGCATCAAGTTTATAATTAAGCTTTAAATCTGTTAAATATTTTATAGCATCACTATTTACTGATTTAATTTTATTAGCAAAAGGGGTTTTTGCAAAATTTTGATTTGCAATTTTATAATTAGCTTCATTAGTTTCTACTGTTATTACTTTTCCATAATCTGGAATAGATGATGCTATCCAACAACAAGAATATCCCACTAAAGTACCAAGTTCTAAAACGTATTTAGATTTATTAATCATTAAAATCATACTCAGTAACTTGCCCTCTTCTGGACTTAATTGAATATTCTTTTTATCCATTGCAGTATCAAATACATCTTTAAATAAATTTTCTTCTTTACAGTAAAGTGATCTTACGTATTTTTGCCTTTTAGTTACACTATCATTTCTTGCCATTGTTTATTTGCAATTTTTATTTTGGAGATTATAATTAATTGAAGTGTTTTACAATATTTGTTAGTGTCACATAATAAATTTAAATATTACGTTAATGAACATAAAAAATTTATTACAAAAAATAACTACTGATTCAAATTTAAAATCATTTATTATTAAATCTGAAATATCTTTTGATGAATTAACTTTTACAGTGGATAAAAATAGTATTCAAGAAATATTAATAAGATTAAAAGAGAATAGAGATTATTTATTTAGAATTTTAATAGATATTTGTGGTGTTGATTATCCCAGTAGAGAAAAAAGATTTGATGTAGTATATCAACTTTTAAGTATAGAAAAAAATTTAAGAATAAGAATTAAAGTTGAATCCTCAGAAGAAGATTTAATTCCAAGTGTTGTTAATATTTTTACTTGTGCACATTGGTATGAAAGAGAAATTTGGGATATGTATGGGGTATTCTTTGTTGGTAATAATGATTTAAGAAGAATATTAACCGATTATGGCTTTTCTGGCTATCCTATGAGAAAAGATTTTCCAGTAACAGGCAATGTAGAGGTAACATATGATGAAGAAAAACAAAAAGTAATTTACGAACCAGTCAAATTAGCACAAGAATTTAGAGACTTTAATTTTACCTCTCCATGGGAAGGAGAAGAATACATTTTACCAGGTGATGAAAAAGCAACAAAATAGTAAATTTCAAAAATTAATAGATAATGGCAATCTTTTTATTGATGAAAATATTCAATTAATTAAATCAGCATATATAAATTTTCAGAATTTTACCTTTAAAAATCCTTATGCAAGGTTAATGAGATTACATCAACCAATAGGAATTCAATTGGTTGTTTTGCCAGTTTTATGGACTTTGACTATAATTTCATATGATATAATACATTTTCTATGTCTTACTATAATATTTATTTTTGGAGCTGTAATTATGAGGAGTGCAGGTTCAATAGTTAATGATATTATTGATAAAGACATTGATAAAAATGTAAAAAGAACAAAGATTAGACCACTGGCAAATGGTGAATTAACAATTAAACAGGGTTATAAGCTTTTAGCGATATTATTAATAATAGCACTAATGATTTTAATTATATTGCCGTTAAAATCTATCTATTTTGGCTTTTTAGCTTTATTTTTAACGGTTATTTACCCATTTATAAAAAGATATAGTTATTATCCTCAAATATTTTTAGGATTTACCTTTAATATTGGAGTTTTTATTGCTTGGTATTCTGTTAAAAATCATATATCTTTTATACCAATCTTAATTTATCTTTCAGCGGTGCTTTGGACTATTGTTTATGATACAATTTACGCACATCAAGATAAAATAGATGATATTAAAATAGGAGTTAAATCTACAGCTTTAAAGTTTAATAACAAAACAAAAATTATTCTAAATTATGTTTATAAAATATTAATAGCCACATTAGCTTTAACAGGTTTAAACTCAAATTTAAATATCATATATTTTGCAATATTATTTATTGTTTTATTTTTATCATTGAAAAAACTAGATAATATAAATTTAAATTCACCTGATGAATGTAATCAAAATTTCAAAACCCATTTTGATTATGGAGTACTAATACTTATTGGATTTATCCTTGGTCATATATAAATAAATTATTGTTCAGTAAAATAATAATATTTTTTAAGTAATTCTTATTTAATTACTATTTAATTTTATATCAATAAAATCAAATAATGCTTTTTTTAAAAAATTTTTTATAATAAGCGAGTTTTTGGATTATTTAATGATTTTTTTTAATATTTAGATTGATTATATTGAGTTATTTTATAGCATTAAAATGTTTTGTAATTAAAACATGTAATGAGCAGTTTTTAATATGTTACCTACCTCTGATCATTACTAAGGCATTGCTTAGGCAATGCCTTATTTTTTTAATCATATAATTTTATTAGGAAAAATCTTGCAAACTAAGCTATTTATCATATACAATTTTCTAATAATAAGATTCTATTTTAAAAAATTAATATGCAGAATTTAGATAGCTTAAAAAGTAAAAACAAAATAATAATTAACAATAATGATTACTATTTTTATGATTTAAAAAAAGCTGCTAAAAAATTAAACATAAATTTAAATGAATTACCAAATGTTATTAAGATTATTTTTGAGAATTTACTTAGAAAAGAAGATGGTAAAAATATTACTTTAAAGAGTATTAAAAATTTACTTAAGTATTTTCAAGATGATTCATCTAATGAAGAGATTTTATTTTATCCATCAAGAGTTTTAATGCAAGATTTTACAGGAGTGCCTGCTGTTGTTGATTTAGCTGCAATGAGAGATGCATTAAATGACAAAGGAATTAATCCTGAGGTAATTAATCCACAGATTCCTGTTGACTTAGTGATAGATCATTCAGTTCAAATTGATAAATTTGGTTCCTCAAACTCTTATTCTGAAAACATTAAATATGAATTTCAAAGAAATAATGAACGTTATAAATTTTTGAAATGGGGGCAAGAATCTTTTAAAAATTTTAAAGTTATTCCACCTGGAAAAGGAATATGTCACCAAGTTAATTTAGAATATTTAGCAAATGTTATTTCAAATCAAGAAATTGATGGAGATAATTTTGCATACTTTGATACTTTAGTTGGAACAGATAGTCATACCACAATGATTAATGGATTATCTATATTGGGGTGGGGAGTTGGAGGAATAGAAGCTGAAGCTGCAATGTTAGGTCAACCAATTTCACTTCTAATACCTAAAGTAGTTGGGTTTAAATTAAAGGGAGAGCTATCTAGTGGAGTAACTGCAACAGATTTAGTTTTAACAATTACAGAAATACTTAGACAAAAGAATGTTGTAGGTAAATTTGTAGAATTTTTTGGATCTGGGTTAAAAACTCTCTCACTATTTGAAAGAGCTACCATTGCTAACATGGCACCTGAGTATGGAGCAACATGTGGTTATTTTCCTATTGATGAAGAAGTTATAAAATACTTAAATATAACTGGAAGGGATCAATCTCAAATAGATTTAGTGAAACAGTATGCAAAAGAACAATGTGTTTGGCAAGATGGATATGAAGAAAATAAGAAGAAATTTACTGAAGAATATGAATTAGATATATCTCAAGTTAAACCTTGTATAGCTGGTCCTAAAAGACCTCAAGATAGAATTTTACTCTCTGAATTAAAATCAAAAAACGAAAATAAAAATAACAATAATTTAAAGGATAGTGATATTGTTATATCTGCTATCACAAGCTGTACTAACACATCAAATCCATATGTACTTATTGGAGCAGGAATTTTAGCTAAAAAAGCCTATGATTTAGGATTAAGAACAAAAAAATGGATTAAAACATCTTTAGCTCCTGGCTCTCAGGTTGTTACAGAATATCTTAAAGTATCAGGATTACTTTATTATCTTGAACAGCTTGGATTTTATATAGTAGGTTATGGATGCACAACATGCATTGGTAATTCTGGACCATTATTAAAAGATGTTGAAGAAGAAATAAAATCAAATAATTTATCTGTTTCTGCAATTTTATCAGGTAACAGAAATTTTGAAGGAAGAATACATCCATTGGTAAAACAAAATTATCTAGCATCTCCAATTTTATGTGTTGCATTCGCATTAGTTGGAACAATCAATATTAATATTTTAGAGGAACCAATAGGTAATGATAAAAGTGGGAAAGAAATATTTTTAAAAGACATCTGGCCAGATCATAATGAGATAAAAGAGTTAATTGACAAGATTATTACTAAAGACATGTTTATTGAAAAATATAATAACATTCTTGATGGAGATGAAAAGTGGAAAGAAATTAATATTAGTAAAACAACATGTTATGCATGGCAAGAAGATAGTACTTATATTAAAAAACCTCCTTTTTTTGAAAATTCTCAAAGTAATTCATCAATAGATAATATAGAAAATGCTAGAATCCTTGCAATCTTAGGTGATAGCGTAACAACAGATCATATAAGCCCTGCAGGAAGTATAGCAGCTAATCATTCAGCAGGACGATATCTAATCGAAAAAGGAATTAAGCAAGAAAATTTCAATTCATATGGCTCAAGACGAGGTAATGATGAAGTAATGGTTAGAGGTACTTTTGCAAATATTAGAATTAAAAATAAAATGGTAAGTGGTAAAGAAGGAGGTTTTACTAAATATTTTGATAAAAAAAATAATGACACACTTACGACAATTTATGATGCATCGCAAAAATATATTAATGATAATGTACCATTAATAATTCTTGCAGGCAAAGAATATGGAACTGGCTCTTCTAGAGATTGGGCTGCTAAAGGAACAAAATTACTTGGAGTTAAGGCAGTTATTGCAGAAAGTTTTGAAAGAATTCATAGATCAAATTTAATTGGAATGGGTGTTTTACCGTTACAATTTATTGATACTACGTTAGATAGTCTACTTTTGAAGGGAGATGAACCAATATCATTACTTGGGTATAATAAAGTAACACCAAAAGGATTGATTGAATGTCAAATTAAAAAAAATAATAAAATTATTAAGAATATAAAGATACTTTCACGTATTGATACTCAAATAGAACTAGATTATTTTCTAAATAATGGTATCCTAAACTACGTTCTTAGAAAATTTTATTAAATGCTTATTTTATGTAGTGGGATCTAATTAAAATGGATAATGTAAAAAATAGTATTTTAAGTTTAAAGGAAAATAAATTAATTAGCAAATTTATTAATATATCATCACAAAAAGATATAATATTTGCAGTAGGTATTTTACTAATTATAAGTTTTTTAATTTTCCCTGTTTCACCTGGATTATTAGATTATTTATTAAGTTTATCAATTGCATTTTCTGCATTAATTTTAATGACAGTTTTATTTATTGATAAATCTTTAGATTTTAATGCTTTTCCTAGCATACTCTTGGTAATAACTATGTTTAGACTTGCTTTAAATATCTCTACTACAAGGCTTATCCTTGCAGATGGTCACTTAGGACCTTCTGCTGCTGGCCATGTAGTTGAAGCATTTGGATATTTTGTTATGCAAGGATCTGTTATAATAGGTGCTATAGTTTTTGGTATTTTAACTATTATTAATTTTGTTGTTATAACAAAGGGTTCTGGAAGAATAGCAGAGGTAGCAGCAAGGTTTAGCTTAGATGCTATGCCTGGTAAGCAAATGTCTATTGATGCAGATTTATCAGCAGGTATTATTAATGAAGAACAGTCTAGAGAAAAAAGAAAAACACTTGAGGATGAAAATACATTTTTTGGCTCTATGGATGGAGCTAATAAATTTGTTAGAGGAGATGCAATCGCTGGGTTATTAATAACTTTTATTAATTTTATAGCTGGAATAATAATAGGAGTTATTATAAATGGTATGTCTTTTAATGAAGCTATAAAGACTTATACTTTACTTACAATAGGTGATGGATTAGTAGCACAAATTCCTGCTCTTATTGTTTCAATTAGTGCTGGACTCCTTGTAACTAAATCTGGAGTACATGGTTCTGCAGATAAAGCAATTTTTCAACAATTAAGTAAATATCCTCAAGCATTAGCTGCATGTAGTGGATTGCTAATAGTTATGAGTATAATGCCAGGCATTCCATTTGTTCCATTTTTTATAATTTCTTGTCTATCGGGTATACTTTCATATTTTTTAAACAAAAAGAAGAAAGATACAGAATTATTAGAAAAAAAACTAAAACAAGATCCTGTAAAAAAGGAACTTACCCAAGAAGAAATGATAGTTCAATCTTTACATATAGACTATGTTAAAATTGAACTAGGATATGAGTTATTACAAATGGTTGATAATAATGCTGATTATCAATTAACTGACCAAATTAAAAATTTAAGAAAACAGATCGCACAAGATTTAGGATTTATCTTACCATCTGTAAGAATACAAGATAACATGCAACTTGATTCAAAAATATATGTAATAAAAATTAAAGATATTGAATGTGGAAGAGGAGAATTAAAGCCATTGAAACTTTTAATATTAAATCCCACAGGTGGTAAAATTGATATAAATGGTGAAGATACTATAGAGCCAGCCTTTAATTTACCTGCAAAATGGGTTGACAGAAGTGCTAAAGAAGAAGCTGTATTTAAAAAATATACAATAATTGAACCAATTACTATAATTTCAACTCACCTTACTGAAATTGTAAAAGAAAATATCACAGAATTATTAACTTATAGTGAAACAAAAAAATTATTATCTAATTTAGATGGGGATCACAAAAAGCTTGCAGAAAAAGTTGTCACTGCTCAAATATCTGTCGTTAAATTTCAACGTATTTTACAAAGTTTATTAAGTGAATCAGTAGCTGTAAAAGAACTACCATCTATATTAGAAGCTATCTCAGAAATTGCAAATAATACCACAAATGTTGCAAGAATGGTAGAACACATTAGAACTAGACTAAGTAAGCAAATTTGCCATGGATTTTTAAACGAAGATGGATATATCCCTATCGTCATTTTATCATCACACTGGGAGCAACTTTTTATGGAAAATTTAGTTGGAGATGATGATAATAAACATTTGGCTATGCAACCAAGTAAACTTAGAGAATTTGTTGAAAAAGTAAACTTAACTATAGATAAGCTTACAGCCTCTAAAATTATACCAGTATTGTTGACATCCCCTATTTTAAGACCATTTGTGAGATCAGTAACAGAAAGATTTAAACCTAATTTGATTATTTTATCTCAAAATGAAATAGATCCAAAAATAAAAATAAAAACATTTGGAGAAATATAGTTTTTGATCATTTATTTTTTATTCCTGCTATTTATACATTTTATAGCTATTTGAGTATCTTTATTATCATATTTGTAAACGCTAAAATATCCCCATCTTGACAAGTATTATACGCCTTTCTTTGGGTTTCTTAAGTTTTTTGATAATTCTAAAAAAAATTTAATTTGATGATATTTTTTTATCAATATTATATGGAAGTAAATTTACTAACTCTTTTGGATCAGAATAATCATGAATATGATTCAGCAAATATTTTAAATAATCATAAGGATTAATCTTATTTACTTTGCAAGTTTCAATAATACTATAAATATTTGCACTAGCTTTAGCACCCTTAGTTGTTGCACAGAACATCCAATTTTTTCTGCCAACTGCAAATGGTTTTATACTA
>NZ_RXFM01000006.1 GCF_003953955.1 Candidatus Aquarickettsia rohweri
AAAATTCATATTTACTTACATTACTTTTTTTATATTCTTCTACTAGCTCTTTCCATTTTTCATTACTTATTCTTTTTTTCTAATAGCATCATTAGCCTCTATTTTTTTAGGCTTTTGTTCTACCACTTATTTTTATTCTTGCCTAGATGCCCTTATTTTAGCGCTTACATATATATAAGCATAAATTTATTTAATTCTCTCACCAAATTTTTACTTAAATTCTCCTAATTATCTGCACTTTTAAAAAATAACAAAAAGAAAAATAACTTATTATACCTATGATAACTTCAAAAAATAATAATAAAAATTTATTATGCAAATCTAAAATATTTGTAAAAATGCAAATTACAAAAATCATAATAATAGCTGCCAATAAATACTTAATAGCTTCTTTATAGATATATTTTTGTAATCTAAAATTTAATATTTTATATGATAAAATCATTAGCATTAATATATGTATCCATCCTGCTATAACATTTGCTATAGCAACACCTAGATACTGAAAATGATCCATCAAAGCAATACTAATTAAAATATTACTCAATATGCTAATGATAGCTATAATCACTGGTATTTTTGTATTTAATTTAGCATAAAATTTTGTTTGAAATAGCTTTATTAAGATAAATGCAGGCAAACCTAAAATTAAAATTTTTAATGTGCCC
This sequence comes from Candidatus Aquarickettsia rohweri, assembly GCF_003953955.1. Lineage (GTDB taxonomy): Bacteria > Pseudomonadota > Alphaproteobacteria > Rickettsiales > Midichloriaceae > Aquirickettsia > Aquirickettsia rohweri. The sequence continues at coordinate 669 of NZ_RXFM01000006.1, forward strand.
GCTGTATTAATCGTACTTATATTTGAAAATTCACCTCTTTCAAACAATGTTGCAATTATTTCTTCTGATAAAAAAAATAATCCAAATACAGAAGGTATTGTAAACATCATCACTAAGTTTATTGCATTATTTTGGAGATTATTAGTTGCATCTAAATCAGTTAATTTTATTTTTTTTGATAGCATTGGAAGTAAAACAGTGCCAATCGCAGTACCAATTAAAGCAAGTGGAAGTTGCACTACTCTATCAGCAAAATATATATATGATAAACCACCTGGGAAGAAAGAAAGTATAATCATACTAACCCATGTATTTACATGAGTCACTCCTGATGAAATAATAACAGGTACAATATTTTTTAAAATCTTTGTAATTTTATTATCAAATTCAATTTTAAAAAATCTTAACTTATATCCATTTTTAAAAATAAAATATACCATCCAAAGCAACTCTAACAAACCACCTACTAATGTGGCTATTGATAAACTATGTGCTGTTGTTTCTAAATTATCTAAAAAAATTAACATACAGATAATAACAATATTTAATATTGCTGGAGCAAAAGCAAATGGGAAAAACTTTTCAAAACTATTCAAAATTCCACCATAAAAAGCTGCCATTGAGATGCAAAACAAATATGGGAAAGTTATTCGTCCAAATAACACTGTTATATTAAATATTTCAAAATCATCTCTAAAACCTGGTGTTGAATACCAAATTATTTCCGGCATAAATATTATAACTAGCACACAAAACGATAACAAAATAAGTATTAATAATGAATGAACTTTTGAGGCAAATTCCAATGCCTTAATGCTTCCTTTATCTTTTAATTCTTTAGAAAATGCTGGTACAAAAACTAAATTAAGAGCCCCTTCTGCAAAAATATTTCTAAACATATTTGCCAATCTAAAGGCTGCAACAAATGCGTCATTTAATAAACTAGTGCCAAGTTTTGCAGCAATGACCATATCTCTGATATATCCAAATATTCTGGAAATAAACGTACAAACACTAACAACTAAAGTAGATTTAATAAATTTCATCATATTTTAAATGATGGATTTTATAATTTCATCATGTACCTTATTAATTTTTGACTTATCTTTTCCTTCAACAAGAATCCTAATTAATTTTTCAGTACCAGATTTTCTAACAACTATTTTTAAATTCGCATTATACTTAATTATATTATTTATACTTTTATTTACCTCTTCCTTATTAAGCGGATTCTGATTTTTAAATTTAATATTAGATTTTATTTGGGGATTAAGTTTAAAAATATTTGCTATATCACTCAATTTTTTACCATTCTTTATCATAATTGCTAATATTTGAAGTGCTGATATAATACCATCTCCAGTATTAGAATAATCAGAAAAAATAATATGACCGGATTCTTCTCCACCAAAATTTAATCCATTCTTAACCATTAATTCATGAACCTTAATATCCCCGACCTCTGAATAAATTGTTTTTACTTTAATACTCTGCAAATATTCTTCTAAAGCTAAATTAGTTACTTTAGTAACAACTACAGCATCTCCCTTTAATTTATTACTGATCTTTAAATACTGGGCTATCATTGCAATTATATACTCTCCAGGAATAATATTTCCATTTTCATCACATATCACAATTCTATCTGAATCACCATCAAGAGCTATTCCAATATCTGATTTAGTCTCTACAACTTTTTTACATAAATTTTCAGGATGCATTGATCCACAATTATCATTAATATTAAATCCATTAGGATCACAGGATAATTTTATCACTTCAGCACCTAGCTCCCATAATATAGTTGGAGCTAAATTATATGCACTACCATTAGCACAATCTAAAACAATCTTAATATCTGATAGTGTAGAATTTTTAGGAAATGCTTTCTTAACAAATTCTATATATCTACCTGGTGCATCATCCAACCGCTTTGCTCTTCCCAATTTAGAAGGTTCCGCTAGTCCATCTACTAATTTCTCACTAAATACTATTTTTTCAATTTTTTCTCTAGATAACAAATCTAATTTATATCCATCTTTATTAAATAACTTAAATCCATTGTCATGATATAGATTATGTGATGCTGTTATCATTATTCCAAAATCAGCTCTAAGGGATTTTATTAAAATTGGGACTGATGGAGTAGGCATAGGTCCAACTAAGATGACATCAGCTCCAGTTGATATCAAGCCTGACGTAATAGCAGGCTCAATCATATATCCTGATAACCTAGTATCCTTCGCAATAACAACCCTTCTACTTACATTTTTTGCATCAATAGAGATACCTATTGCTGTACCAATTTTCAATGCCATATCAGCAGTTACTGGAAAGCTATTTACTGTCCCTCTTATACCATCTGTTCCAAAGATTGATTTCATATTTAGATATTAATTTATTTATTTTTAGATCTTGAAAAATTAAATCTGAATAAAATTACATCACCATCATTAACAATATAGTCTTTGCCTTCTTGTCTTAATTTCCCAGACTCCTTCGCTCCCTGTTCTCCACTATATTTAATATAATCATTATATGATACTGTTTCAGCACAAATAAAACCTACTTCAAAATCTGTATGAATTATTCCAGCAGCTTTTTGAGCTAATATACCTTTTTTAAAAGTCCATGCTCTTGTTTCTTGAGGGCCAGCAGTAAAATATGTTTGAAGACCAAGAACCTCATATCCTGTTTTAATAACTTTATCTAAACCACTTTCCTCTAACCCTAATGCCTTTAAAAATTCTTTTTGTTCAAGCTCATTATCAAGATTAGAAATTTCCTCTTCTATTTTTGCTGATATATTAATACTTGCAGAATTCTGGCTTAAAGCTTTTTCATCAATTAATTTAGAAAATTTATTTCCCTTGAGTACAGATTCTTCATCAACATTACATATATAAAAGAATGGCTTAGAAGTTAATAAATTTAATTCCTTAATAAGCTCTTCATTAGAATCATTAACAATGCTTTTAGCAGGTTTTCCAACATTAAGTACTTTAAGAATTTGATTTATTAAAAGTACTTTTTTAGCTAAATTTTTATCCTGTTTAGCTTTTTTTTCTATAGTGATGAATTGCTTATTTAAACTTTCTATATCTGCTAAAATTAATTCCGTTTCTATAATTTCAGTATCTCTAATTGGATCTGTATTACCTTCAACATGAGTAATATCATTATTATCAAAACATCTTACCATATAAACAATTGCATCTACATTCCTAATATGAGATAAAAATTTATTTCCTAATCCTTCACCTTTGCTTGCACCTTTAACAATACCAGCTATATCAACAAATTCTATTTGGGTAGGTATAATTTTTTTTGAATTAACAATATTAGATAAATTTACTAACCTATTATCTGGAACAGAAACAATACCATTATTTGGCTCAATAGTACAAAATGGATAATTCTCTGCACTTGCCTTCTGAGTACTAGTTAAAGCGTTAAATAAAGTTGATTTACCAATATTAGGCAAACCAACAATTCCACATTTAAATCCCATTTACAAGATCCTTATCTTAAATGCCACTTTTTTAAAAGCAAATCAATTTGCACATTATTATTAAGATTTTCAATTGCTTGATTAACCTTTTCAGTAAGACTAGAGCCTTTCTTTAAACCAATGACATAACTAGATTCTTCTTCATCAATATATACGTTATCTTCAATAGCATTAGATTTTAAACCTACTATATTTTTCACAAAACTAGAAGCTTGAGCATCCTCCACAATTAAAGCATCAATTTCACCAAGTTTAAGTTTTTCTATTAAAATAAAATTAGAACCCAATGATATAATTTTTAAAGATTTATCAACTGAGTCATTATAGTTATTAACAAAATTCTCCATAGTACTACCTGTTTGAACGCCTACTTTAGCATCATTTGGTAAATCTTCCAAAGAACTAAAATCCTGGTCATTTTTAGCAATTATAGCAAAAGCACTTGCATAATATGGCTCTGAAAAATCAATATTCTCAGATCTATCAGAATTTCTTGAAATACTAGAAATGATCAAATCAACCTCTCCAGAATTCAATGACGGAATTAAAGATGAAAATTCCATTTCCCTAATTTTTACCTCCTTATGCATTGTTTTAGCAATCTCATTTATCAAATCTATATCAAAACCTACAATCTTACCATCTTTAGTAAACTCAAATGGTGGATAATCAGGACTGACACCAACGACTAAATTGTTATTATTGATACTAATATCATCATCATTCGCTTTAAATAAAAAAAATAATGCAAGCACTATTATAACTGCTAAAACACTAAAAAGAGTCGTTTTAAAAGAATTAGACATATTTATAACTCAACATTTTTTGATTCTTTTACCCCTATATTATATTATAAAATTTTTTTAATACAACTTATAAAATTTTCTTATTAACTATCATTATTTAATTATACTCTTTTATAATACTATTATGCTTAAACTTATTATTAAACCAAGTATATTGTCTTTTAGCATAATTCCTAGTTAATCTTTGAACTTTCAATATCATTTCATCATAAGAAATTTGATTCAAATTATATTGATGTATAGTTGAGAGGCCAATAATTTTTGGTAATTCATCAATTTTATATGTTTTTATTAGCGTTTTAACTTCATTTACTACACCACAATCAAGCATTCTTAAAAATCTAGTATTGATATTTTTATATAATATTTCTCTATTTGGACATATATATATATTAGTAAAATCATCTTTTTCAAAAAATAATTTATTAGATTTTTGCCACTCTAAAATAGAAATACCTGTTTCAAAAAACACTTCTAACCCTCTTAAAATTCTTACTCTATCATTAATACTTAGTCTTTCAGACAATTTTTTATCATAATTACTTAGCAGCTCATGCAACTCAAAATTTGATATTTTTTTAGTAAGTGACAACACCTTTTCATTTGTTTTTTTAGTTATCTCAGGTATATCTGCTATTCCATTTATCAAACAAGAAAAGTACAATCCTGTACCTCCTACTAATATAGGATTTAATCCTTGAGCTAAAGAACTATTAATCTCTTTAACAACAATTTCAAGCCATTCGAATACAGAAAATTTTCTATTTGGATTTATAATTCCATAAAACTTATGTTTAGCTAAATTTAACTCTTCTTCACTTGGTTGCGATGTTAAAATAGGTATTTGATTATATATTTGCTGTGAATCTGCATTTATAATTATTCCGCCTATATCTTTAGCTAAGGAAATTGCAAATTTACTTTTATATGCTGCAGTTGGACCATATATGCAAATTATTTTACCTTTATAAGCGAATTCAAACACTTATAACAACTCCATCATATTGTTTTCATTAGGATAACTAGCAATCTTTATATCCTTCCATTTTAATTGCGAGATATGTTGAGCACATTTCTTACTAATACAAATAGCAACTTTATTATCTGTAAAAAATTTATATTTTTTAAATAAACTAAAAAATATTTCTGCAGTTCTTGAAGAGTAAAACATAATAATTCCAACATCATTGTTTATTATTTCAATTTGATTTTTTGTTAATGACTTTACCGCTTCAGACTTATAAATAACATGTGAAATAACATTATCATATCCATAATATTTTAACTCTTCTTTTAAATCACAAGACAAATGGTCTCCACAAATATATAAAATATTAGAGGTTTTATCTATTGTTTTACAAATAGAATTTATTAAACTTAATACATCTTTTTCACATAAAAATACTTTTTTACAATCCAGTTGCATTAATAAATTTTTTGTCATATCTCCTACTGTTAAAATAATTTTATTTTTCATCCAAGAATTTTTTTGAAAAAAAACAACAGCATTTTGACTAGTTAGAATGATATATTGAAAATTATCATCGATAATCTTTTTATTAATATATTTGATGTTAATTAATGGTATTATATCAGGTTTTTCACCTAAATTTACTATTTTATCTCTAGAATTTAAAGCCAAATTATAAGGCCTAGTCAACAATATTTTCATAACTCTGTTTTTTTAAAAAACCATAAAATGCCCCGTCACCACCGTGTTTTTTATGAGCATAATCAATATATAATAAATTTGCTTGCATTTCCCAAGTTTGAATCCAATCAAAAAAGTTCTTTTTAATTATCGACACTTTATTTGGAGAATTTACTCCTTTACCAGTAATAATCAATAATTTTCTATATCCTTGACTTATAGAATCATTTAAAAAATTAATTAGCTTGTTATAAGCATTATTAGTCGAACAACCATGTAAATCTAATTCAGCATCAACTATAATTATACCTTTAGCTATATTTGATCTTAATTTTCTATTTAAATTGCTTTGATCTCCAAATTTTATAACATTAATTTTTTTAGAATTTTGAGTTAAATTAAAATTATATTTATTCTGAGTTAATTTTTTGACCTCAAACCTCTTATTAAAAGAATCTTGAGTATCTAAATTTGTTTTTAAATCTATTTTTTTAATATTTTTTATTTCTTTTTGCCATATAGTTAAGTCACTATTACTAAAAATATACTTTTCATCATCCATATTTTATGTATTTTTTTTAATTTTGTGTAATTATATACTATCAAGTTTATAATATAAAAAATTTTTATGATAGAAAATCTTAATATTGGCTGCCTATATGATAAAAAATCTGAAAAAGCTGAAACAGCATTTCATGAATTAAGACAACTATATAATTTAAGAGAACTTGATCTTAAAAAAATTGATAACTTCGACATTGTAATAACTCTTGGAGGCGATGGAGAAATGTTAAGAGCACTTCATGCAACTAAAAACTTTAAGCCAAAAATATTTGGAATGAATCGTGGATCTATAGGATTTTTACTAAATGAATATCATACAAACAACCTTAATACACGAATCAATCATGCACAAAGTGTAAAACTTTACCCACTTAAAATGATCGTCACTACAGATGATAATAAAGTAACACAAGCACATGCATTTAATGAAGTATCATTATTAAGAGAAACAAACCAAATAGCAAAAATTAGAATAATAATTGATGATATAATAAGAATGGATTCTCTTTATGCAGATGGAATTATTATCTCAACACCTGCAGGAAGCACTGCTTATAATTTTGCAGCATATGGACCTATCATACCTCTAAACGCAAATATTCTAGCACTTACACCAATAAGTCCATTCAGACCTAGAAGATGGAATGGAGCATTAATTCCATACAAAAGCACAATAAAGTTTGAAATTTTAGAATTCAAAAAAAGACCAGTAAGTGCAGTAGCTGATTCTAGTGAAACCAGAAACATTAAATCAGTAGAGGTTTGTATAGATTTTAGTATTGAGAAAACAATATTATTTGATAAGGGTGAAAATTTGCAAGAAAAAGTTTTTAAAGAGCAATTTTATAAAGATAAAATCTACTAAATTTATATAGCATTCTTAATATATTTTAAATCAATTGAATAAATATTATTTTCACTATTTGATAAAATATTCACTCTATCATTAATAAATTTAATCACTTCTTTATCTATTAGATCTTTTAAATCTATTTTCAATTTATTTGAACATATAATTCTTATAATACCAATAGCAGCTCTTCTTAAAGCATACGGATCTTTTGAACCAGTGGGCTTAATATTAATAGCAAACATTGAATTTAAAGTAACAATTTTATCTGCTAATGCCATCACTATACTTAAACGAGAATTTGGCACAGGATCGCTTGGACCTTGAGGTAGATAATGATCCTTTATAGCATTTGCAACATCTTGCAATTCTTCGTCATTTAAAGCATAATAATAACCTGCAATACCTTGCAATTCAGGCAATTCATTTACTATTTCCGTTACTAAATCTGATTTAATTAATAATGATACGCGATTAATATTCTCTTTATCATTAATTTGTAATTTATCAGCAAGTTTTAAAGCAATTTTTTTAACATCACTTATTTTATCATAATAACTACCTATTTCATGATGAAAAGTGACTTTCTTTAATTTATCAAACTTATCTATAAGTTTAGTTTTAGAATCTTGATTATAAAAATACTCAGCATCTGCTAATCTTGACCTTAAAACCTTTTCATTACCATTAATAACTGTTTTTAAATTATAATTTGTCATTCCATTTGAAACAATTATAAAGTAAGGTGCTAAATTACCATTATTATCTTCAGTCATTAAATACTTTTGATGAAATTTCAACATGGATACCAAAATTTCCTTAGGTAATTTCATAAACCTTTTTTCAATTTTACCAATTGCAACATAAGGCGATTCAACTAAATTAGATACCTCCTTTAATAAATTATTATCTTCAATCAACGATATATTAAATTGTTTACAAAGCGCTTTTGCTTGATCCATTATAATTTTTAATCTCTTGTCCTGAAATATACAAACTTTTATCTCTTCAAACTTCTCCTTATAATCTTCAAATGACTCTACAATTATAAATTTATCTTTAATCTTAATCTTATTACTTGCTATAATATGTCCAAATTTGATTGGTAATACTGTCTTGTCAAATATACAAATCATTGAGTGAATTGGCCTAATCCATCTAATATCATAATCACCCCACCTCATTGATTTAGGCCAATTAAAAGATGTAATAATATCTTCTATAAGCGATTTTAATATACCTTTAGAATCTTTTGTTACAAACTTTTCTTTGAAAAAATAGTACTCTCCTTTTTGAATGAGTTTAGATACATCAGCTATTTTATACTTACTTAAAAACCCTTGAATTGCTTTGTCTGTTGCATTGATTTTAGGTCCCCTTATTTCAACATCACTTCCACAAAGTACATCTGGAATTTCTGATATATATATTCCTATTCTTTTTGGTGTAAAAAAATATTCTCCACTGAGATTAATTTGAAATATCTTGTTTAATTTTTTAATAAATAAATCATAAATTTTAGAAGCACCAAATTCTTGCATTTCACTAGGCATTTCTTCAGAATAAATTTCAAAAAATAAATTTGGCATAATTTAATTACATCCTTTTAATAAATTATTAAATACGTTAAGAACTCTTTTATGCATATCCACATTATGAACTCTGATTAAATCAATTTCATTAAAAGCTAAATAAAGTGAAGCTGCAAGAGTTTCTATGTCTCTTTCTATAGGCTCACAATTAGTAATAGATTCAAAAAATGATTTTCTTGAATGCCCGATACAAATTTTGATGTCAAAATTTTTCAATTCTTTAACATCTCTTAATAACTGAATTGTCTGCTTTGTATCAGTTACAAAGCCTATACCTGGATCAATTATAAGTCGCTCTTTTTCAATACCAAATCTTTTGCATTCTTCAATTTTATTATCAACCCATTCATATATTTCATCAATTGATTTAACTCTTATTGCCTTATCAGCAGGCAAAATAAGACTATGCATACATATATAATTTAAATCTGAATTTGACGCAACCAATTCTAATACTCTAGGATCTTTTCCACCACTTACATCGTTAATATAAATAGCTCCTTTTTTCACTGCATATTGCATAGTTTTATAATGATAAGTATCTATACTGATATTTTTCAAATTAATTTTATTCAACAATGGAGTTAGTTTTCTTAATTCATCATCTTCAGAAATTAAAGGAGCATTATATGAGGTAGAACTAGCACCAATATCAACTATATCAGCCCCTTCTCTAAATAATTCATCTACTCTGTCAATTGCTCTCTTAAGATCAGAATAATTTCCACCATCTGAAAAAGAATTATCATTATAATTTAAAATCCCTATAATCTTTGTCATATTTGCATTATATACATGAAAACTTTATTGAATTTTAACACTTTTTCTTTATTATTTCTTCTTTTTTGTTTTACACATAAAATATTAAATTGATTTTTTCAAGTGATCATTAAATGAATTTAATATTTTAGAACATGCATTTTTAAAAAATGGACTTAATATCTTTTCTAAAAATATAGACTTTAATAAAAATTTAATATCAAAATTAATATTCGTAGTTTTTTCATTAATTTTTTTCAATTTCCATTTTGACTCAAGAAATTTAAAAGGACCTTTTACCATTTTTGTCCTCACAATAGCTTCTCCACTTTGATCTATTGCATTTTCAATATAAACCTCCGAAGTATATTTTAAGTTTATACCCTTAAAAGAAATTATAAGATCTGCAATTAAAAAATTCTCTTCAACAGAAATAATCCTTGCACCACTGCACCAAGGAATAAATTCTGGATACCTTTCAACATCAACAATTATACTGTAAATTTTATTGATCTCATAATTCACTGTTTTATTATTAGAATACTGAAACATATCTTAATTTATTTGTGTAATCTCATATTTATTTTTGTGCAAGATTACCCTATAGGCTAAAAAATGTCTTTTATTAAAAGAACTGTTTAAATTTACTCTTAATATCAATCTTTTAGTTTCTAGTGAATTAATTTTAAATTTATAATAATTATTATGCAAATTACTATAAACAAAATTATCAATTATTTTTTTATTTTCTACATTATATAGTTGTATTGCAACCTTTTCCATTAATATATTATTATTAAATTTTAGTAATAAATTAAAAATATTTTTTTCATTTGTTGGTTCAAACCTTATTTGAAAAAAATTATATAATTGACTATTATCTAATTCACTATTAACTTTCAAAGTATTATTAGAATATAGATTTTTTGCAATAAAAATAAACGCAATATCCGCTGATAAAAATATTGCAAAAAAAAGAAGTAGATAAAATTGGTACCTGTTAATCTTCACTCACCATACTAGTTTTAGACAAAAATTCCTTTAACCTTTTATTTTTAGGTTGAATAAAAAAATCTTTTGCATTATTTTCTTCAATAATTTTTCCATTTTCAAAGAAAATAATTTTATCTGATATACTTTCCGCAAACTTCATATGATGAGTAACTATTATACTAAGTAAACCCTTAGATTTAGATAAGTCTTTTATCACAGTTAACACTTCAGCTGTATTCTCAGGATCTAATGCTGAAGTTGGCTCATCATATAAAATAATTTTAGGTTTCATACATAGCGTCCTAGCTATTGCAACTCTCTGCTTTTGTCCACCTGAAATAGAATTGGGATACTTATTTTCAATAGAAATATCAAGGTTAACTTTTTTTAAAAGCTTGCGTGCATAATCAACCGCCTCTTCTTTTTTAATATTTAATACTTTTTGAGGAGAATATATAATATTATCAAGAATTGTCATATTATTAAAAAGATTAAAATTCTGAAAAATAAAACCTATTTTATTTTTCTTTATGTCACCATATCTTATTTCTCCCTGGTCAATTCCTTCTAAATTTGCTAAGCATTTTAAAAAAGTAGATTTGCCACTACCTGAGCACCCAATAATAGAGTATACCTCCCCATTTGCAAATGAATAAGAAATATCATCTAAAATTTTTGTATCTCCATATTTCTTTGTTAAATTAACTATTTTTATCATTTAAGCTTTTTTTCAACCATTATTCCAAATCTAGCAATAATATAAATTAACAAATAATAAATTATACCAGCAATACACAAAGGCGTTATAAAATCATATTTTTCAGCTGCTATAATTTGAGCCCTTCTCATTAAATCTGCTACACCTATTACACCTATTACTGCAGACTCCTTTATTAGATTTATTACTTCGTTTATAAGAGAAGGAAGTATAGATTTTAAAGCTTGAGGCAATATAATATCTAACATCATGGAGAAATAAGGAATAGATAGTGATTTAGCTGCTTCAACCTGTCCCTTATCTACTGAATCAATTCCTCCTCTAACTATTTCAGCTACATAAGCTGCAGAATTTATAGAAAGAGCTGCAATCCCTGCAACAAAAATTGGTATATTAATTTTCAGCAAACCTGGCAAAGCAAAATAGATAAAAAACAATTGCAGTAAAAATGGAGTCCCACGTATCACTGACGTGTACACTTTAACAACCAAAACCAATAAAGTATTATTTGTATATCTCAATATTGCAAGTAAAGAACCTAATATAATACCAAAAAATGCTGCCAAAATTGAATAAAATAATGTTGTAAATATACCTTGTGATATATATTTTACAGTCCCTAAAGTATCCAAAATTAATTTATGTTGTTGTGCTGAAATAAAATCTAATACATCCATTTATAATTAATCCTAAAATTACATATAAATTATTTCTGGATAATATTATTATCTAAATCATTAACTCCTTCTGATAAAAAAGAATTATAAATACTACTAACTTTATTAATTGAATAATCATTAATTTTAACCTTTTTGTCTTTGAGATTTACAATCTTAAAGTCATATTTCTTTGCATGAGAAGATTCTTCTGAAATTTGTTCTGCTGTTTTTAATATAGCATTTTTTTCTTTTTCTCTTATCTCTTTTAAAGCTAAAACCTTATTAATTCCAGAATCTATAACAAATTTATTATAAAAATTTGAATAAAAATCAACTAACCCTGAGAAATTATCAACCTTAAAATTTAAATCAAAAAATGGTAAAATATTAGTTTTATTAATTACCATATTTCCTGCTAAATCAAAATTAAACAAATCAGAATCAAATTTAAATTCATGACTTATCAACTTATACGTTGGCTTAACATTCTCTAAAATTACTCCATCAATTAATTCTAATTTTGAATCATCTTCAAAGTTAAATAACACATCTACATTCAAATTTGTACTATTAGCACCAATTTCTGCAAAGTAATTATAAAAATCTTCTTCAGAATTATTTTTGAAATATTTATTCTTATCAACCTCTAACTTTAATTTTATTCCCTTATGCTGAACAGAACTTAGGTTAATTAATTTGACAATAGTTTTATCAATTGAATAAATTTTTTCTTCAGAACCATCAGGATTGACTTTTTTAGCAACATGATTACTCGAATTATAACTAACAGATTTAAAATAATCTGTAAATATTTCCTCTAAATTGTTACTCAATAAAAGGTTATTACCCATATTTTTAAAATAACCTTTAAATACGAAATCAGCTCTAGGACTTTCAGAAAAAGTAGAAATATATTTACTCTCTCCACCTGAATCTTTAATAATTGTATTTATATTATCTGCAAAAATTATTGATAAAGTCTTATTAAATAAAGAGCTTTGAAAATTAATATAATCCAAACTTGATTGGTCACTTATACCATGTTTTTCTTGATAAAAACTTGGATTTAAAACTTTTCCACTTATATTCCAAAAAAACCATCCCTCATATATAAGTTTGTCATATGTAAATTTCAAACCTTTTTCAGATAATTTAACCGTGATTAATTGCAATTTATCATTAATATTTTGAACATGCAGATATCTAAAAACGAAATTAGATACTATAACTATAATTATAAATAAACCTGATAAAATAACTTTTTTCATACTAAACTCCTAATTCTTTGGTGTGCCCGAAAGGATTCGAACCCTTGACCTTTAGATCCGTAGTCTAACGCTCTGTCCAGCTGAGCTACGGGCACTCTTTCTTTTAAACTTATATTCTATTAACGAATAAAGTCAAAGAATATTATTAACGAATAAACTTAATTATAATCTTTCCAAATTGCTTTTGGAATACTTTTAATCACCTCTTTATGCAGAGTATCTTCTTTTTCTGTTAAATTAAATGATCTACTAGGAAAATTTTCTTTAATAGAATTATTTAAATTTTTAGATGCATCAGATCGAAATTTTAATTTAGTTTGTTCACCAAGGATTAACTCCACATATACCATTGCAAGCAACTCTGAATCAATTAAAGCTCCATGCTTATCTCTTTTATCTAAACTAATATTAAATCTCTTACATAGAGCATCTAAATTTGCTGGAGATCCTGGAAATTTTTTCCGTGCAATCATTAATGTATCAACAACATTACTAATTGATATTTTTGACATACCTATCATTTGAAACTCATTATTAATAAATCCTATATCAAATTTTGCATTGTGAATTACTAATATTGAATCTTTTATAAAGTCATAAAATTCTTTTGCAATATCTCTAAACAACGGCTTGTCTTTTAAAAAATCACTAGAAATACCATGAACATTATATGCACCCTTGCTTACGCCTCTTTCTGGATTAACATAAGTATGAAAATAGTTATTAGTTTTAACTTTATTAATTAATTCTATACAACCAATCTCTATTATTCTATCACCCTGTTTATAATCTAAGCCTGTAGACTCAGTGTCTAATATAACTTCTCTTAAATCTACCATAATGAATAATTTGTTTTAAGTATTTAAATAAATAATGTTTATTTTCATTATAAATTAAAAAATCTACCTTATTAATAACTTCTTCTTTATTATATTGATTTTCTAAAATATCAAAAAATCTTTTTCTATTCATATTCTTTCTATTTAAAGATCTCTTTAACATAGTTTTAGTTGAAGAATATAAATAAATAATTTTATCAAAATATTTTTCTCTATTTTTTTCAAACAAAAGTGGTATTTCAATAACAGCAGAACGAGATTTGTTCTTATTAATCATATTATATATTTCCTCAAGTCTTTTTTTTGTATAAGGAACAATCATTTCTTGTAAGCTTGCCATATCAGTTTTATTGTTAAAAACTATGTTACCCAAAATGCTTCTTGATATATTGCCATTAATAACACAATTAGGAAACTTTATACATATTTTTTCTTTTAAAGAAGTATTTTCATTCATTATTTTATGAACATAATTATCTAATGAAAAGGTTAAAAATCCACTTTTTTTAAATACCGCAAGAGCTAAACTTTTTCCTGATGCAATATTGCCAGTTAAACCTATGACATTACCATGCCTAGCTCCTAATTTACACTTCATTTTTGAGAAATATTGTTTAAAGCTAAAAACCACTCGTTACTTTTTTTACTTAATGATAAACCATTTAGTGATAATATTTCTTTAAAGCTTTGCACCGGAATAACATAATTTAATTCAATTTCCATTGTATCAACTGTTGATGTCAATATACGAAAACTTTTTAACTGCTTAATGTTACTTAATTTATTTTTAATAGCAGACCATAACGTAGGATTATATGAATTAACTTTAACCTTAGAAGTAAAAATAATGTTTTGATCAAACGATTTTATACCTTTTAATTCTGAATCAAATTTATCTAAAAGCTCATTTATAGATCTATTGAAGAAATTTTGATCACTCTCATTAAATTTTTTAGTAACTATTAAATACTTTAATTCATCTTCTTGAGGATTTAAAATTCTAATTGTCATTTCAATTTGTTGTTTATTTAACTCAGCAAACACAATTAC
The DNA here is from genome assembly GCF_003953955.1 of Candidatus Aquarickettsia rohweri. GTDB lineage: Bacteria > Pseudomonadota > Alphaproteobacteria > Rickettsiales > Midichloriaceae > Aquirickettsia > Aquirickettsia rohweri. The sequence continues at coordinate 15,929 of NZ_RXFM01000006.1, forward strand.
TAAATTTTTAATGTTATAATCTTTTATTATATGATCAAATTTATAATAAGGCTCAAATAAAGTAGAATACTTGTTTTCCAAAGATACAGAAATATTATTTTTAAAAATGTTAAAATTTAACAATCCAAAATTTGCATCTAAATTTAGCCACTTCCACCTCCAATCTCTGTGAAGAAAAATTTCTTCATCATCAAATATCGGTATAAATAATATTTTTTCAGAATAACTTGTTCTATACCTTATTCCATATTTATTAAATAAATCCTTTACCTTTTGTGGCTCATATTCAATATCTACTGTCGCCATATATGAATGATTAGTCATTCTTTCTTTAATAGGGAAAACTTCTTTAGCAGTTTTAATAATCTCAGCCTCTTGAATAGTATATATTCTATTTTTAAAACTAGATGGAATCATTCGATAGGACAAATATTTGAAACCATTAACGATAGCCTTATCATTTGCAATATCTATTGAATCAGTGAGATTGCCTGCATCATAAAAAGTTTTAATATCTTTCACTATAAAAATATTTTTATTTTCTTGATTCTGCTCTGAATGAGCTACCATACAAAAAAATATAACTCCTAAAATTCCTAATAATAATTTTTTATTCATAATTTATTATTTACAGTGATATATTTAACAAGTTAAAATACTATCTGTACGATATTATATTTTAAAATTTAATTCATCAATAAATTTAAATGCTTTTTCAAGAAGATAGTATTATCAAAAAAGATCCAATAAAAAATAACACTCCATTCACAGTAACTGAAATATCATTAATTATAAAGCAATACATTGAAAGCTCATTTCAAAATATTGAAATTAAAGGTGAAGTATCTGGAATTAAAATTGCAAGTTCTGGACATATTTATTTTTCATTAAAAGATGAAAATGCAGTTTTAAATGCAATATGCTGGAGATATATTGCTACTAAGTTACCAATTCAATTAGAAGACGGCATGGAAATTATCTGCGAAGGCAACATTAGTACTTATCCAGGAAGGTCAAATTATCAAATAATAATAAAGAATATTAAATTAGCTGGTGAAGGTATACTGCTTGCAAAGCTTGAAGAAATAAGAAAAAAATTGACTATAGAAGGAATATTTGATGAAAAATATAAAAAACGATTACCAAAAATTCCACAAAAAATTGCTATTGTTACATCACTTCAGGGTGCCGTTATTCGAGATATTATACATAGATTAAAAGATAGATTTCCAATAAAAACCCTAGTATGGGATGTTATTGTTCAAGGTAATGAAGCTGCAGGATATATAGTAGAAGCAATTGAAGGTCTGAATAATTTACCAAAAAATATCTCTTCACCAGATATAATAATTGTGGCTAGAGGCGGAGGATCAATTGAAGATTTATGGCCTTTTAATGAAGAAATAGTTGTACGCGCTGTTTTTAATTCTACAATTCCAATAATATCAGCAATTGGTCATGAAACCGATACAACTTTAATTGATTTAGTAGCAGATAAAAGAGCTCCAACTCCAACAGCTGCAGCTGAATTAATTACACCAGATAAATCTCAAATTATTGATAAATTAAATAAATTTAAAATAACTTTAAATAATATTTTACCAAATCTTATAAATTATAAGTCAACACTTTTAAAAAGCCTATTAACAAATTTAAGTAGCACTACCAACTATTTTGAAAATTTAAGAAATAAGTTTAAAAATTTTAATGTATTACTAGATGTTAAGTTTAATTCTCTATATAAACTTTATAACTTGAAATTAACTTCTTTAAAATTATCTTCCTTAAATTTACATCGCTTAATAATTACTAACCAAGATAAATTAAGCAATTCAGTTTGGCGTATTAACGAACTCTACAAAAATAAATTAAATAAAATGTCTGATAATTTATTATCAAATAAAAAATTATTAATATCATATAACCATAAAAATATTTTAAAGCGTGGATTTTCTCTTATTAGAGACTATAAAAATAATAAATTAATTAAATCTTGTAATGAGTTAAAAAAAGATAAATTAATTAAAATTGAACTATATGATGGAATAATTCATGGCCAATTAAAAAGTGTTCAAAATAAAAAAAACAGAGCTTTATTAGAAGATAAAACTAAAATAAAAACTCAAAATAAATTACCTTTTTCACTTGAATAAATTATTTTTTAGATTTATGGTTTAAATTAGTTTTGAAAGTGGCTTGATGAAAAATATTATTGAATTATTAAATAAGTGTCTTTTTTACAGAATTAACAAATTAAGCTTTAGTAATATTATAGTTTGTTTATTGATCATGCTTACAATATTACCTATGAGCTATAGTACAGATAACAGTATATACACAACATTATCTAATCAAATCGCATTAAATGATGAGTTAAGTATAACAGCTAATAACATGTCTAATGCAAACACATCTGGTTTTAAAAGAGATATACAAATAATGTCAAGTTATACTTCTAAAGATAAAATTGATAATTTAAAAATGCCTGATGATATAGCATCAATACCTGACTTTACTGCAGGTAGCCTAAAACAAACTAATAATCCTTTTAATATTGCTATTAATGGAGACGGTTTTTTTATGATTGAAACTCAGAATGGCATATCTTATTCAAGAAATGGTAATTTTTTAATTAATAATGAGGGAATTTTAATTGACCAACAAGGTAATTATGTTTTATCTGATGGTGGTGACCAAATAGTAATACCGCTACAAAACTCCAATGTGTTTATTAATAAGAATGGTAATATATATTCATCAAATGAACTAATAGGAGTTATTGGTATATATAAACTTCTCTGATCTAAAATTTTTAAGAAAATCTGGTAATGGTTATTTTAATACAGCACTTGAACCAATTCCGTCTGAAAATTTTCAATTACTTCAAGGATTTTTAGAAGAATCTAATTCAAAGCCTATACTAGAAACTACAAAATTGATTGATTTACAAAAAAAATTTTCAATGAGTTCGAATTTAATTAGTGATGTATATACCATGCAAAGAAATTCATTTAGATTAATTAGTAAATAAACGGAGAGATATTATGTCTAACTTTAGAGCCTTAAATATTGCAGCTACAGGGATGTCAGCACAACAAAAAAGGGTAGATACTGCAGCAAATAACTTAGCTAACTCAAATACACCTGGATTTAAAAAAAGTATCGCTGAATTTAATGAACTTCCTTACCAAACTGAAAGAGCAGCTGGAACCGGTAATCAGACTGAGGGTGAATATTATTCTCAAGGCATTCAATATGGAACTGGTGTTGGTATAGGAGCAACATCAATAAATTTTGCTCCAGGAGATGGCATTGAACGATCTAAAGAAAGCTTAAGTCTTCAAATAATTGATAATACTGGAAATAACTTTTTTGTCATTAATCTTCCTAACGGAGAACAAGCATATACTAGAAATGGTCAATTTAAACTAGATAATGAGGGCAGAATAATTACAGCAAACGGGTATATTGTTGATCCTGAAGTCAACGTGTCACCAGATGCAAAAGATACAATTGTAATTACTGAAAAAGGAGAAATACTGGTTAAATTACTTGGTGATGAAAATACCGCTGATCCTAATGTATTAGGTAGAATTAATTTAGCTAAGTTTATCAATCCTCAAGGACTCGAACAAATAGGAAATTCATTATTTAAAGCTACAAATTCTTCTGGAGATCCCATTGAAGGCAATCCATTTGAAGGAGATTTTGCAGGCGTTAAAATTAAACAAGGTTATTTAGAATCATCAAATACAGATACGCTAACAACAATGACTGATTTAATAAAATCGCAACAGGTATATTCTATGAATTCCAAAGTAATACAAACGTCAGAAAAGATGCTAGATGATATAGTTAGGATAAAAAGCTAATAATTTTATAATACTTAAATGAAATATTTTTTTACTTATTTTTTAATTATATTTTTATCAATTCATAAATGTTGGTCTATTACATTTGATGAATTAAAAAATTTAGTTGTTTCTGAAATTCAAAAAAAAGTAAAATATCAAAATATTAAGATAAAAATTTCTACTCATAGTAACTTAATTAACAAAAATAATATAATTTTTAATAATTTAACAATTTCTGGTAAAGAAAAATTCATTGCATATGTATCTTTAAACAATAAACAATACAAATTGCATGGAGTATACTATAAATACTTAAGAGTGCCAGTAGCAAAAAACATGATAATACAAGGAAAAGTAATTGATGAAAATGATATTATGATGAATGATGTAAACACAAATTCATTAAAATCAAGTATAGTGATTGATAAGGATCAACTAATAGGAATGGTTACAAAAAGAAATATTAGCCAAAATGGAACGTTCAAATCAAATGATATAAAAAATTAACGGTAATAGCTAAGGGTGACTTAATAACATTACTCTTTCTAAGAAATAATTTAGAAATAAAAACAACTGGCACTGCTTTAGATTCTGGAGGAATAGGAAATATAATAAAAGTAAAAGTACATGATACAAATAAGATTGTAATAGGTAAAATAATAAATTCATCAATAGTAGAAATAAGAAAAAATGACTAATAAACTAAATAAACCAGTTAAATATATTTATTTTTTATTAATCATTATTATAACTTTTAACCTAACCGGATGTACATCAATGTTTAATCAACTTCAAAATGTTGGAAAGCCACAAAAAATAAATAAAGTTAACATTTACGATAAAAAAAATCTAGATGAGTATTATCCTAAGAGCACTCAAAACCAAGAAGAATCATCATCTAGCAATTCTCTTTGGACACCCAATTCTAAAACTTTCTTTTTTAGAGAAAGAAAAGCCAAAGATGTTGGAGATATTCTAAAAATCAAAATAGTAATAGAAGATAAAGCTAAATTAAATAACAAAACAACTAAAAAGAAAAAAAGTGATAAAGGTATGGGTCTACCTAATTTCTTTGGCTTAGAGAAACCTATTAAGGATAAAATACCTGCTAATCCAGGTAATTTAATTGGCCTAAATTCTAAATCTGATAGTTCTGGAGATGGAGAAATTGATAGAAAAGAAACAATTAAAACCAATATAGCTGCAACTATAATTAGGATATTACCAAATGGTAACTTTTTAATTAAAGGGTCTCAAGAAATACGTGTTAATTTTGAATTAAGAGAGATTACTGTTACCGGTATTGTAAGACCTGAAGATATTGGCAGTGATAATTCAGTTGATTTAGACCAAATTGCAGAAGCTAGAGTATCATATGGAGGAAGAGGACAAATAACTCAAATTCAGCAAGATCCTTATGGAAAACAAATTCTTGACATAATATCACCATTTTAAGTATTATTGTACTTAATTGTATATTCTTATGTAGTTGAAAGTCTTTTTAAAAATTCTATTATTGTTTGCTTTATTTGAATTTGCATTACTCAACATAAATGCAAATTCAAAACCTGTTGATATTACTCCATCAATTTTAAAATCCTCAAATTATGCAAGCATAGTAATAAACTCTAGAACTGGAAAAGTTCTTTTTTCTAAGAATGCTGATCAAAAAAGATATCCTGCTTCTCTTACAAAAATGATGACACTTTATTTAACATTTGATGCTTTAAAGAATAAAAACCTGTATCCACTCAAAAAACTTAAAGTGTCTAAATATGCTTCAGAACAACCAAAGAGTAACATTGATTTAAAAGCAGGCAATAAAATTACTGTACGAAAAGCAATCCATGCAATAATAGTAAAATCTGCTAATGATGCTGCAGTAGTACTCGGTGAATCAGTTGCTGGAAATAGAAAAAAATTTATAAATCTAATGAATAAAACAGCAAAAAAACTGGGCATGAATGACACCAGTTTTCAAAATGCTCATGGATTGCATCATGAAAAACAATATACGACTGCAAGAGATATGGCAAAATTAGCAATAGCACTTAAAAAAGATTTTCCAAAATATTATCATCTTTTTTCAATGACATCTTTTAAATATAGGGGAAAAGAAATACATGGTCATAACAGAGTATTGCAAAGATATGAATGGATAGACGGCTTAAAAACAGGATATATAAATGCATCAGGATTTAATCTTGCAACTTCAGCAAAAAAACCAGAAGGTAATTTAGTTGCAATTGTTATGGGCGGTCAAACTGCAAGAATTAGAGATGATCACATGGTTAATTTACTTGATAATGCATACGCAAGACTAAGTATTAGAGTAAAAGTTAAAAGTAAAAAAAGTTCTAAAACTCAATTACTTAATTCCAAAAAAGATGTTTTTCAATATGCTTCAACTGAATCACAAAAAATTACTAATACAACTGATAAACTATGTTGGGATGTTTTAGAAATCCATTAAATAATTCACATAATGAGCAACATTAGGTTATATATAGAAAGTCCAATTCTCCATTTAGTAGAAATTCCTTTGAATAAGCCCAATTTGAATTACTTATTAAATGTTATGAGAGTTAAAGATGAAGAAACTATTAAAGCATTTAATAGTTTTTCAGGAGAATGGATTTGTAAAGTCAAAATTAAAAACAAAAACCTAGCAACATTATTGCCCACAGAACAAATTAGTACTTCACAAAATAAAGCAAACGTAATCTTAGCTTTTTCACTTTTAAAGCGTCAAAATAATCACTTAGTTATTCAAAAAGCTACTGAACTAAATGTAAAAGAGATTTATCCTATTATCACTGATAGAACTATTGTTAAAAATACTAATTTAAATAAGCTTTCTTTAGTTGCAAAAGAAGCTGCAGAACAATGTGGAAGACTTGACATCCCCATAATTCATAATATATTAAATCTAGACATACTCCTCAAAGAAGTTAATATGAAAAACTTTGTTGTATGTAATAAAAATCAACATTCTATAAATATTTTAGACTTGAATAAAAAAATTGATTATACACAGGATACTTTAGTATTAATTGGTCCTGAGGGAGGATTTTCTACAAATGATATTAGTTTGTTAAAAAATACTAATGCAACTTTTGTCAATTTGGGAAATTATACACTACGTGCAGAAACAGCAATTATTACTTCAATATTTAGCATTCAAAATTTATATAACTACCAATAATGTCAAATCTAAAAATAAAGAAAATTTATATAAATAAATTTTTACTAGGTAAATTAGCCAATATTACAGTTTCACATGAAAAAATTAGATAAAAAAATCTTTTTAAAATCTCAATTATTAACAAAACTAGGAGTTGAACATGGATTTTTCACTAGAAATGGCGGTATTAGCTCTGATGAATATAAAAGTTTAAAGTAAGCGCTAAAATAAGGGCATCTAGGCAAGAATAAAAATAAGTGGTAGAACAAAAGCCTAAAAAAATAGAGGCTAATGATGCTATTAGAAAAAAAGAAAAAAAGAATAAGTAATGAAAAATGGAAAGAGCTAGTAGAAGAATATAAAAAAAGTAATGTAAGTAAATATGAATTTTGTAAGCAAAAGAATGTGCCGAGAAGTACATTTTATAAATGGCACAGAATTCTTGTAG
>NZ_RXFM01000059.1 GCF_003953955.1 Candidatus Aquarickettsia rohweri
AAAATTCATATTTACTTACATTACTTTTTTTATATTCTTCTACTAGCTCTTTCCATTTTTCATTACTTATTCTTTTTTTCTTTTTTTCTAATAGCATCATTAGCCTCTATTTTTTTAGGCTTTTGTTCTACCACTTATTTTTATTCTTGCCTAGATGCCCTTATTTTAGCGCTTACGTTATAATACTTTGAACAAATTCACCAACAGCATGTCCAACACCTGATTCACAAATAATACTCATTTTACACCTCTAATTGATAATGCGAATAAGTCTCATTACTATTACATCCCTATAGATTTGTCAATTATTATCTAAAATTATAATAATAAATATCAAACAAATTGAAGGTAAGGTTAAATTTATGAGACTTTTAAAAATCACATGGATAAAGCTGTTAAGATAGAGCAAAATTTTATTCTTTACATGTTCTTCATGCTATAATATTTTTCTTACTTATACACTCCACTTAAACCCAATTAAATTAATATAATTCTGTTATTTTATTCAAGATTAAACTTTATAAGGAGCTCTTACATTTCCAATACTAAATAATCTATCCATTATTATTGACAATAAAAAAAATTTAAGCATAATGTATTGTATTAAATTTTGCAACTGGGGACAGTCATGGAAGTAATTAAAAATTTACAATATATAGTTGAAAAGAAAGTTATTATAAATAACGACCTAAGTGCATTTTTAATGTGGTTCAGTAATATTGGCCTCAGGCCAATGTATCTATCATTACATCACACTTATTGTAGTTAACTTGAAGGTTTTTACACTTTACAATATCTAAGTTCAGCACTACATAGAGCTTACTTATTATAATCAAGTTTAGTCATTGATTAACTTTTTGTTAACTAATAATAAACTTATTCATCAATAATAAAAAATATTTATATGGAGATTATCATGGAAAAATTAACATAACATACTAAAAAACGGCTAAAGGACGCCACCTATTAGCCGTTTGGAAATTAGTAGAAAATACTACCATCATCATTCTACTACATTTCCTTAAATTAATATAAATAAAATTTTACAAAAATTAATAAGGAGATATTTATGTCTAATACCAATATAAATAATATACCACATTACCTTTTCAATACTGGATGGAATGCGGCTGTAGCTGTATCCAAAGTAACGGCTGTCATAGGGACAGTTACAGCGGGAGTTACTTTTGGTGCTCCTTTAGTTGGACTAGCTGCTCCAGCAGCACTAACTTTTAATGGTTGGTGGTGCGCTTCATTTTTTGCAGGCACTACAGCAACTGCCACTGCAAGACAAGTAGTAAGTGACTTCTTTCATTCAAAACATGTGCTTGAATATACAGATTATTATTCAGGTGGCTATGGAGATCAAATAGCTGATTTTCTTGATATCGCCTTTGCAACTGGCACACATGGAGTCAGAAATCTTGGAATGCATAGCTTTTTATTCCCAGGTGCTCCACATTTACATGCAGTATTGTTTGGCATGTTAGATGGCTTCTTATATTCTGGCAAGACTATACTTGATAAACACTCAGATAAATTTTTAGATAATGATATGGTCGATAATTGCACCACCCTAGAAATGTTGCAAGATGCTGACTCCTTAATAGTTGAAGCGATTACTTTTGGTCTACAACATGGTATAGAAAACCCTGTTGCATTTTTAATTGGTGGTCCTATAATGGGTGCAGCAATAGATTACTTGCTTTCATCATCAATAGGAAGTCATAAAAAGGCAATTCCTTTCATTTATAAAAATTTGTCATCTGTTGACAAGGATATTCTTAATAAGTGTTTTGTAAAGGATGATGGAGGTGTCAAACATAAAATTGAATGTGGAGAACTTGATGATCAGCCAGGACATTTTGAATGCACAGAATATATAGGCTATGCATATAAATTAGCACAAAGAAAAGGATTGATAAGTGATGATTATAAAGATTTTATACAAAAAGATAACTTTCAATTCCATTTCAACTCTTCTAGCTATGAAGAAAACCATAATATGAGCATTGCGGCTAATATAACTGAAAGCCACGATCATGATGAACTCTAACTTACTGTAGTACTACAGGCTCTATTTATAACCTGAACTGCAGATAAGAAATTTATAGCAAATCTTGTAATCATGAAGAGTAATGTCTCTCAACAGTCATCACGAAGGAGAGCTTTTACTCGACTGTGGTGATCCAGAATTGTTGTAGTATTTACATTTGTTGATAATTTTCCTGGATTGCCACGAGCAATTTGTGCCCTCGCAATGACTATATCGTTGTTCCTAACTGTACTAAACATTACTCTATGGCGCCTTTCTAGCTCTTTATAGAGCGATTCTTATTTGCAGTTCGGGTTATATAAGAATCATTCCAAAAGTATAATTCTAATTCTGTAGATATTTTAAATAGATTTAATAATCTTATACCCTTTTTAGAATCAGCCACAATATCTAGCACTGCATGTTGTGTTATTTCTAACATAATATCAACTGTGTCTGAAAATTCTTTACTAGAATATGTATCAATCCACATTGAATATGGATTCAGCAAAGATACTTGTTTTTTAATGCTATTACCTACTTCCCTATATATGTAAAAACATGGTAATAAAGCTGATAATGACTCTTCATAACTATCCGCATATGCTGATGTTAAAAGAAAATTTGTATAAGCTAAGCATGCTTTATTTTTTATACTTATAGGTTTTATCTTAAATTCTTTGAAATAATGATTATGCAACTCTCGTTCTGCTGCTAAAGCACCATCTGCAAAATGTAATAACTGTGAAAAATGTTTAATATTTTGGCTCTTTGTTGCAGTAATAGCTAAAGCTTTTGCAAAATCAATTAAGTATAAAGAATCCTGCTGCATATAAATTTCAAAAAATTTTTTCTTTAAAGTACCTTTAGCTAATTCTTTATTAAAATTACAATTAATTATTTTTAAATATATATCTTCAATGTAGTTAAAAAAGTCTGTTATTTGCATTAAACTCCCTCCATAAAATAAAAATGATCAACAGGGCCACACCCTTTACCTAATTTATACTTAGAACCACTTTCAATTGCTTTATTTATATAATAATTTGCATTCTTAACAGAATCGTATATAGAATGTTTATTTGCCATATAAGCTGCAATTGCGGCAGAAAATGTACATCCAGTACCGTGCAAATTTTTCGTTTCTATCCTTTTATTTGAAAACCAATTACTTTCTTTAGTCTTGCAATTATAAAATAAATCCCAACAATCTTCTTCTTGTTCTAGATGTCCACCCTTTATTACTATAAACTGTGATCCATATTTAGCAATTTTATCAGCAGCAATAATCATATCTCCTTTAGATGCAATCTTTCCATCTGATAAATATTCTGCCTCATGAATATTAGGTGTTATAATTGTAGAAATAGGTAATATTTTATCCTTTAAAGAATCTAAAGCTCTTTTTTCTAATAGTAAGTCTCCACTTTTTGCAAACATAACGGGATCAGTTATTATAGGCACTTCTGAGCACTCTGATAACTTTTTACATACGACTTCAATTATATCCGGTTTATGCAGCATACCTATTTTTATAACATCAAAACCAATATCTTCTTTTATAGATTCAATCTGCTTATCAATTGACTCTATTGGCAAATCATAAATTTTGAGTACACCTGTTGTATTTTGAATTGGTAATGAAGTTAGAACTGTCATTCCATAACAATTCAAAGCAGAAAAAGTCTTTAAGTCTGCTTGTATTCCTGCGCCACCACTTCCATCAAACCCAGCAATACTTAATGCTCTTTTATATTTTTTCATAATTATGCTCCTTTTTGAAATTCATTTATTTTAAATTTAAACTTTGAAGCTTGAATTTTTGGATTTTGATCATTAAAAATAGCGGAACTAATAGCAAATCCATCAACATTTGAATTCATTAGTTGATGAATATTATCAAGTGTTATGCCACCAATTAATATTGTTGGTTTTATTTTATTTTTTGTAAGTAAAGAAATCTCTTTTACACCTATAGGTTTTTCTATATCAAGCTTTGTATTAGTATAAAAAATAGGACCTAATGAAATATAATTTGCAAAAATATTTTGCTTATTATTTAACTGTGATAAATTATTGACTGAAATTCCAATAATAAAATCATTGCCTAAAAACTCTCTGGCATTATTTAATGAAATATCATTTTGCCCCACATGCACTCCATCTGCTGACACTTTTTTAGCAATAGCTAAGTTATCATTTATAAATAATGAGATATTATGAGTTGATGCAATTTCCTTACATTGATATGCTAATTTCAAAAATTCATCATATTCTAAATTCTTCTCCCTCAATTGCACTGAAGTAACACCACCTATAATTGATTTTTCAATTATATCTAAAAATTCTATATCAGAGATTTGTTTATTTCGATTTGTAACTAAATATAATTTTAGAGCATCTTTTAGCATTTTAAAATTATTAAATTATTTATAAAATTTTCTTTCTTTAAATGATATAAAGTATCAATAAAATTCTGCTGAAAAGAGCCAGGTCCTGAGGATATTCTTTCAGCTAATTGCCCTGCAACTCCATATATTGCCACTGCTGCAACAGCTGAATTCAAATAATTTTTTTCTACTGCAATAAAACTTGCAATAAATGAACTTAAAGTACACCCCATCCCGATTACCTTTTGCATTAATACACTACCATTAGATAGCTTATATATCTGCTCCCCGTCAGTAACGTAATCATCTTTGCCTGTTAAAGCTATAATTGTATTGTAAGTTTTAGCGATTATCTTTGCATGCTCTAAAACTTGCTCTGAATCAATACAACTATCTACACCTTTAGATGCATTGCTGCTATTTGCGTTTAAAGATGATGATAAAGATAAAATTTCAGATGGATTGCCTCTAACAACCTTAATATTAAATTCTTTAATAATTTTTTTAGAAAAGTTAGTTCTATAATTCGTAGCACCAGACCCAACTGGGTCAAAAACTACTGGCAATCCATGTGCTTTAGCTATTTTTAATGATTCAATAATATTTTTTTCCCATAACGGGTCAAGCATTCCAATGTTAATAGATATAGCTTTTGTAGCTTTATATAGCTCCTTAAATTCATCAGTAATATTTGACATTATAGGTGATGCACCAGCTGCAAGAAGTATATTAGCTGTATAAGGCATTACAACAAAATTTGTAATGTTTTGAATTAATGGATTTTTTTTACGAACTTTTTGGAATATATTCCAAATATTATCTTTTATCATAGCAAACTTTCCTCCGAAGGTATTATCCTTTTCAGGTTCAAAGGGTATTTCTCAGCACATATTGTAATTTATATGTGCACCCCTAGTTTTAATTGAATAATTAAATAACATAATAAAAACCTCCTAACAAGCTTTTATATTATCTATAAAGACAGTAATAAAAACTTACAAGTGATTCTATATTATAATTTCTATAGTAATATTTAACAAAATTTACTCTTCTCTATCTGTAATATTTTAATTCTAAAATAGTATAAGAGCCCAGCACAGATACCTTAAGACATGTCCTATAAAAACATCTATAGCATCAAGCTGGAATTTGATTATCTTGCACTCTCGTTATTATTAGCAAATATACTATAATAATATAATAAACTGAAAATTATCAAATAGTTACATAATCATATTCTATATCATAAAATTCAATAGCATCTGAATAATTTGCAATATCATGCTCTTCCACACATTTACCAACTCCAGTTGTTATATGTATAACGTTATAATAATATATAAATTCAGTAATTTTATCACTATTACTTTCACTATATTTATTTTTTATTTTTTCACGTATATAAGCTCCATAAGTTCTACTAATAGTACCTATAGGTTGTTTTAATATAATACAACTCATAATATTATCACTGAAAAAACAATCAAAAGTTTCAATGCTATATACATACTTGGAATACTCCAGCCATTCATTCTTATTTTTTAAATCTTGTAATGTTTCTGAAAAATATTCCCATGCAATATTATTAATAGCTCCATTAATAAGTTTGTATAACAGATCAAATTTATTAAATAATATATTATTATCTAATATTGTTTTAAATAAATAATTACTTGCATAATAAAAGCCCTCACCAAATGCACCTGCTATAATATGCTTAAAATGATAATAATCTTCTCCAAGGTAATCATTTATCTCTTTTCTTCCCCAATATTTTAAAGTTCCACTTATAAAGGTAAAGGCTATACATTTCCATCCATAATATGTTGGACCAAAACCAAAGCTCCACAAAATAAAATTAGCTGCTACATCGCTAGATAACGCTATTTTTGCACTATTATATATATTAATAATATGCTCAGATCCCAAAACATAGTTAACTCCTTCATATAAATCATTAGTTAATGAAGCACCTGTTTCATACACATAATCAATAAAACTATTTGGCATTATATACCCCCCCTTTATTAAATTTAATTACTCCAAGTTAATGAATCAAAATTGAAAAAATAGATAGTAATAAGTCTTAGTAAAATAACTCTAAATAGACTTATTTGTTATTTTTGAATGGAATAGTTATTCTACACATTGATAAAATTTTACACCCCTATACTTTAGTAATTATTGCTAATAGCAAATAGTTGATTATCTATATATAATTATAATTTGGAGTAGATAGATTTACTCTGAACTTTAAACATCGCTTTCGAGTAATATATATTATTTATACCATAGCTATGGTAAGTAAATTATATTCATTGTCAAGTTTAACTTAGTGTAATGATCTTTTTCTTGATTTTTAACGTAATATCAAATTGTGTAAATGGTAAGTATATACAAATAATACATTTATGTTACCCCCATACTTTAATTATTAATATGTCTCATTATATGAAAGAATTGTTTGTTTTTATTATTTTGAGAAATATTTTTTGTTATAAAAAAATCTGTTTTATTACATAAAAAGTCTTCCAATAATTTTTTTATGCCATTTTCAGTTTCATTTAAATTGCTTTTTATATTATAAATAATTGTATTAGTATATTTTCCACTTATATCAAAATATTCTAAATTAATTTTTGATATGTTGTCATTTATATCTTTAAATCCATTATTTATTAAAATATATTCTTCAATTGGTAATTGAGGTGATATACCTTTTAAAACGTCATTGGAACTAGGAATTAATCCAGATTTAAAATCTATTATTTTTGCTTTGTGTTGTTTTTTTAAAATATCAATTTTATCAGCAATACATATTAATTTAATGTGCTTGGATTTAAATCTTATATTAATTTGCCCAAATATCTCACTAAAAGAAATAGAATCATCATTATTAATTATAAAACTCTTATAAATAGATTTTGCTATATTTTGCAAACGTATATTCCAAAATTTATTTATTTTATAAGGAATACCTTGATGCTTAATTTGGTTTATAAAATTTTTAGTAAAAATATCCATAAACTCTTTCTCATTTTGAACTTTCATTAATAAAACATCATGAATTATTTTATGAATAATAATTCCAAATTCTTTTTTTTCTGCATGTTTAGCAATTTTTTCTAAGTAATTTAAGTTTAAAATATATTTTATATAATAAACATATGGGTTTGAAATTAATTTTTCGATACCTGTTATTGAGATTTTTGATGGCCTTTGCTCAATGTTTGGACAATAATAATATAAATCTGAGTGATTTTTATTGATTGGAGTATTTATATTTCTAAAAATGTTTAAATATTTATTGGTATAGAGTATTGATTTTTCTTCTATATTTTTAATTGATAATAATTTTTCTAACCACCTGCATATTTGGTCATTTAAATGAGAAGTTATTTCAGAATAACTAAAAATAACATCTTTATTGTATAAAGAGCTTATAAAATCATATTGTAAAGTAAACGCTAAAATATCCCCATCTTGACAAGTATTATCCGCCTTTCTTTGGGTTTCTTAAGTTTTTTGATAATTCTAAAAAAAATTTAATTTGATGATATTTTTTTATCAATATTATATGGAAGTAAATTTACTAACTCTTTTGGATCAGAATAATCATGAATATGATTCAGCAAATATTTTAAATAATCATAAGGATTAATCTTATTTACTTTGCAAGTTTCAATAATACTATAAATATTTGCACTAGCTTTAGCACCCTTAGTTGTTGCACAGAACATCCAATTTTTTCTGCCAACTGCAAATGGTTTTATAC
>NZ_RXFM01000060.1 GCF_003953955.1 Candidatus Aquarickettsia rohweri
CTACAAGAATTCTGTGCCATTTATAAAATGTACTTCTCGGCACATTCTTTTGCTTACAAAATTCATATTTACTTACATTACTTTTTTTATATTCTTCTACTAGCTCTTTCCATTTTTCATTACTTATTCTTTTTTTCTTTTTTTCTAATAGCATCATTAGCCTCTATTTTTTTAGGCTTTTGTTCTACCACTTATTTTTATTCTTGCCTAGATGCCCTTATTTTAGCGCTTACGCCTATATACAATATTTAAGTGGGTTCTATATGTATGATTTTGAAATTAAACGTGAAGCTCTTTTAAAAAATTTAAAAAAAAATAGCAAACCAGAAGTAGTAATTGACTCCTGCTATGAATATATGAAGGCTGTAACATCCCATCTAACAGAGATGGGCCAGCAAACTAGTGCTGATAAAGTTGTACCATTTGTTGATAAAGATATTGCAAGCAAATTAGATGCTAAGATGCTACAAAAAATAGAAGTGGTCTCTTTAACAATTGACATGATTGGAGAAAAAGCATTGTATTTTGCATTGTTGGCACAAATTCAACATGTTAAATCACAAAGCATAAAAAGAGTTGAATCTGAAATGCAAGCTTTTAAGGATGAAGGATTAGATCCAATAGCTGCAATATCTAACAAAGAAGATGGACCAGAACTTTTAAAGTACTTTTTGCAGCAAGAAGGAATAAAATTATTTGATGAACATGCTAAAAGTGCTGATCAATACTCATTATTAGAGAAATTTTTTGAGTTTATGTATAAAATAATTGGATCAGAATATAAAACATATGATATAAACTCATTAGACCAAAGAGGAAATGGAGTATTACATAGCTTATATGCATCTTCAGAAATGATTGAAACAGTAGTTAATGAATTCAATGCAGATATTAATCTTCAAAATATTAATGGTGAAACAACCATCATGAAAGCAATAGAGCATGGCGTCGAAGACTCTGTTAAATATCTACTTGATCAAGGAGCTAACCTAACTATACAAGATAATAAAGGTGAAAACATAATGCATAAATTAGCTAAACAATTTAATGAAAGTGATAAAGAATGGCAATTTGAAATAGTAGAGTCTATTAAAAAAACTGGGAAATTAGAAGAATTGTTAGCACAACGAGATAAAAGTGGTAAAACTCCACTTGATCATGCACGTGAAAATTGAAATTCTAAAGAATTGATTGAAAATATTACAAAATTAAGCAAAGTCTTGGGTATTCATACTCAAAATGCTATAAATAATAAATCTTCTAGCATACAAAGGGCTTAATTAAAAAGTTAAAGCTAACACTTAAAAAATAAAATTTAAATTTATTTAATAAAATTAACTTTTATATCGTCTTAAAAAATCAATATTTATTAATTAGACCATTTTATAAGGAACTGGCCTACCTGAGTCATCCCTAATTAATTTGCCATCTTCAAATTTTGCAGCCATATAATTACCATGCCCTAACCTTTCGCCCACATACATTATAGGTTTTACAACTTTACCATCCAGTTGTTTTAGATCAGCAGCTTTACCCCTATTACTGACGTTGTTTTTTGAACCTTTTTTTCCAGCCATAAATAAATAATATTTTTGTATTTTGATACATTATATAAAAATTATGATGCTTTAGTCAATATTATTCTTAACAACAATTAACAAAGCTTAATCTCCATTAAACTATATACTATAGCTCAACAACATTAAAAATGTTAAGAACATTATTACAAATTAAATTTTCTTATAAAAAGTATAAATTCTTTGAATATCCTGCCACATTGCTTTTTTTTGTGAAGGTTGTCTTAATAAATAGGATGGATGAAATATAACAAACGTATCAATGGATTTTTTCAGATACTGGTTACTATATTTAAAATTTTGCTTTCTAAGCTGCCCCATTGGCGTTTTTAAATCAAGCAAAGACTCAACTGCAGTACTACCTACTAATATAATAATCTTAGGATTAACAAGAGCTACATGTTTTTCTATAAAAGGCCTACAAACATCTATTTCATTTGTAGTAGGTCTTCTATTAGCTGGAGGTCTCCAAAAAATAGTATTTGTTATGTAATAATTCTTCCTATCTAACTTAATAGCTGCCAATATATTATCTAATAATTTGCCACTTTGGCCACAAAATGGTATTCCATACTTATCTTCATTTGCCCCTGGAGCTTCTCCTATTAACATTATGTCTGATTTTGGATTGCCATCTGCAAAAACTGTATTAATAGCACCTTTTTTTATATCTAATTCATCAAAACTCTCAACTACTCTTCTTAATTCTTCAACTGTAGAACATTTGTCAGCCAGACTCTTAGATATATGCTTCATACTCTGTTTATTACTATTATACTTATCACTATTCTCTATTTCATCTTTTAAAACTTGTACTTTATCATGATTATTTTTTTCCAAAAAACAATCAATTCCTAATTCTACATACCAACTTAATAAAGCTTCTTTTGATTTATTCATATTTAAACATTATTTAATAATATTGACTTTACATTATAATTAAGTTAATGAATACTCTTCAATATATTAATAGTAATAAAGATGTCTACAAAAAGAACTTTTCAACCTAGTAATATTAAAAGAAAAAGAAGGCATGGCTTTAGATCTAGAATGGCTACAGTTGGTGGTAGAAAGATTATCAATAGCAGAAGAGCTAAAGGTAGAAAAATATTGTCAGCGTAAATTAAACTTACTTTATTGTTGAATTTAAAAAAAAATAAGATCACAAAGAGTTCTGTTTATAATGAGTTGCTCTTAAATTCTAATAAGGTAGTTGGGAAATACTTTGTGATAGTTTACAAAACTAATATAACCAAGCTGGATAAAAAAGAAGAATTAGTAAATTTAAATTTCGGTATTACAGCTAGCAAAAAAGTAGGCAATGCAGTTAAAAGAAATTGGTGCAAAAGAAGGATAAGGTTATTAGTAAATCAAATTAATATAAAAGATTTTACAAAGACATTCTACATCAATATAATAGCTAGAAAATTTATGATAGATAAAAGTTTTTCACTTCTAAAAAAGGATTTTGATTTTTGTATAAAAAAAATAACTAATTATGAAAAAAAATCTAACTAAACTTTTTAAAATAATTATTTTATTTTTTATATCTATATATCAAAACTTTATTTCTCCTTTAATACCACAATCATGTAGATATTACCCAAGCTGTTCAAATTATGCAAAAGATAGTTTAAAAATTCACGGATTACTTGGAATTTTGCTAATAATAAAAAGAATTTTAAAGTGCAATCCATTTTTCCTTGGAGGATATGATCCTGTACCTATAAAAAATAATAAAAAAAGAAAAAAATATGAATAATAATACCAGAACAATTATTGCTGCAGTTTTATCAATAACAATATTAATTTTATGGCAAATCTTTTTTCAAAAACCAGAAACCATAGATAAACATAACAAAAATTTAGAAATCAACAGTGATTTAAAAGATATGAACTTGATCAATAATGATTTTGTTCATAACAAAATTTCAATATCTAATAAATCTAAGGCTGGAAAGATTAAATTTAAAAATGATATGATTAGCGGTTCAATTAATTTAGTAGGAGCAAAAATTGATAACTTAATATTACTTGATTATAAGCAAACTGTTCAAAAAAATAGCAAAGATGTAGTTTTATTATCTCCAACCGGCACAAAAAATGTGTATTATGCAGAATTTGGATGGATTTCAAATAATAAGGATATTGAGTTACCGACTAATAAATCAATATGGACTTCAAATAAAAAACATTTAAACCCTAATGAAAGAATTACTCTATCATGGAAAAATAATCAAGGAGCTGAATTTCTTATTACAATTCTACTTGACGAAAATTACATGTTTACTATAGAACAGAAAATCTTAGGTTTAGATAATATAAAAATTAAACCTTATGCTGCAATCAGCAGAACTATCAATCCTGATAATCAAAGTCAAATGCTAATACATGAAGGAGCTATAGGTGTTTTTGATAATAAATTAGAAGAAATAAAATTTGAAGATCTAGATGATAAAAAATTAAAATTTTCTGATTCAGATAATGGCTGGTTTGGATTTTCAGATAAATACTGGTTAACTGCAATAATACCTGAAGATTCAACAACAATTTCAACAAAATTTTTAGGTTATAGAATTAACGAAGAACAAAGATATCAAACTGATGCAATAATAAACAATGATTCAGATGATAATTATAATAAAATTCATTTCTTTGCTGGAGCAAAAAAATTAAAATTATTAGATTATTATCAAAAAAAGTATAACATAAAGTTATTTGATAGGGCTGTAGATTTCGGAGTCCTTTATTTTATCACTAAACCAATCTTTATTGCCCTAAACTATCTTCATTCTTTGGTAGAAAATTTTGGTGTAGCTATCATATTACTGACTATTTTTATAAAAATACTTCTGTTCCCCTTAGCATATAAAGGCTTCAAAGGGATGAATAAGTTAAAAGATATTCAACCTGAGATGACAAGACTAAAAAAATCTTGTGGAGATGATAGTGCTAAATTTCAAAAATCTATAGTAGAGCTTTATAAAAAAGAGAAAGTCAATCCTTTATCTGGTTGCTTACCAATTCTATTACAAATGCCAATATTTTTTGCACTATATAAAGTGCTTTACGTAACATTAGAAATGAGACATGCTAAATTTTATTTGTGGATAAAAGATTTATCAGCTGCTGATCCTACAAATATTTTTACTTTTTTTGGATTAATACCATGGAATACTCCAAGTTTTTTTCATATAGGTGTTTTGCCAATTATTATGGCATTAACCCTTTATTTTCAACAAATGTTAAATCCCCAACCAGCTGATCCAACTCAAGCTAAAGTAATGAAATTTTTACCCGTAATATTTTTATTTATGTTTGCATCATTTCCATCAGGGCTTGTGTTATATTGGTCATGCAGTAATATCTTATCTATTGCCCAACAAGTATTAATTAAAAGAATAACTAAATAAGTAGATAATGTGTCTTTAAAAATGAGAGATAAAGTAGTAGTAGCTATGTCAGGTGGAGTTGATAGCTCTACTGTTGCAGCAATACTTCATGAACAAAATTATGAAGTTATAGGTATTACGTTACAACTTTATGATGTGGGAGAAATGGCAGTTAAAAAAGGCGCTTGTTGTGCTGGACAAGATATTTATGATGCAAAAGTTGCTGCGGATAAAATTGGCATACCTCATTATGTATTAAATTACGAAAGCCTATTTAGTAAAAAGGTAATTGAAGATTTTGCTGAAAGTTATATAAAAGGTGAAACCCCTATACCATGTGTGAAATGTAACCAAAAAGTAAAATTTGAAGACTTATATAAAACTGCAAAAAATTTAGGAGCAAAAGCTTTAGCAACTGGACATTATGTTAGAAAAGCTAAAGTAAATAATGAACATATTCTTCTAAAAGGAGTTGATCAAAATAAAGATCAAAGTTACTTTTTATTTACTACAACTAAAAAACAACTTGATTTTTTAGAATTCCCTCTTGGAAGTTATACAAAAGATGAAACTAGAAAACTTGCAAAAAAATATAATTTAAATACATCTGACAAACCTGAAAGCCAAGATATATGCTTTGTACCAAATGGCAATTATTCTGAAATCATAAAAAAATTAAAACCAGAGTCATATGTAGAAGGGGAAATAGTTGATTTAAGTGGAAATAAATTGGGAATGCATAATGGTATAATAAATTTTACTATAGGACAACGTAAAGGCATTGGAATTTCAAGTGATAAACCCTTATACGTAATAAAAATTGACCCAACAACTAACAAAGTTATAGTTGGAGAAAAAGAAGATTTAAAATCAACTAAACTTAAAATAAAAGAGCTAAATTGGCTATCTACTGATGAAGCTTTAGAAAAAGATGTACCATGTTCAGTAAGGTTGAGGTCAAATCATAAAGAAATTAATGCAAACGTTAGATACTTAGGCGATGGCACAGCAGATGTAATTTTAGAATCATCTTATTATGGAATAACACCTGGTCAAGCGTGTGTAATGTATGATAAAGATAGAGTTCTTGGTGGTGGCTGGATAATAAAAGAAGAATAAACATGAATCTCACTGATAAACTAGCAAACTATATACAAAACTTTTTGTGGTCTAAAGTTAGCTTAATCAATTACATGTTATTACCATTATCTATTCTTTATAGCTTAATTAGAAATTTAAGATATTACTTTTATCAAACACCAATTAAATTTAATAGTAAAATAATATGTGTTGGTAATTCTATTTCAGGTGGAGCAGGAAAAACACCTATTGTTATTAGATTAGCTGAATTACTATCTCAAAACACAAAATTAAAAATAGCTGTTGTGGCTAAAGGTTATAAAGGTAATCTAAGTAATAATAGCAATGCAATTAAAGTTAGTTTAAATAAACACACTTGCAAAGAAGTTGGGGATGAAGCACTATTGATTGCAAAGCACTTTCCTGTTTACATTTCTAACAAAAGAAAATTAGCAATAGAGCTTGCTCAAAAAGATGGAGCTGAGACTATTATATTAGATGACGGTTTTCAAAATAATTCTATCAATAAAGATATTTCTATTTTGGCAATTAATAATAGAATTTTTAATCATGATGCAAATAATTTGCTTATACCTGCTGGACCACTAAGAGAAAGTTTAAAAACAAGTATTAGAAAGGCAGACATAATTATAACTTCTGGTAAAAACACTGCCTTAAGAAAAAATTTCAATTTATCTGATAAGTTATTATTTTTTCAAAATACAATAATAAAAAATCCAGAAGAAATATCAGGGAAAAAATTTATTCTTTTATGTGGAATTGCACAACCAGAAAGGGTTGTAAAAACAGCTAAAAACTTAAAAGCAAATATACTAAAAAGTTATTTATTTCCAGATCATTATAATTTTTCAAGCCAAGAGCTTGAAAGCTTATATAAGGAAGCTACAAAATTTCATTGCAATATATTAACTACAAAAAAAGATTTTGTTAGGATAGATAAAAAATTTCATAAACTTACTACAGTTATTGATTATGCGGTAGAAATTAATGATGAAAAGAAGTTAATAAAAAAAATATTAACCTTATAGAGTTTTATATGCTAAGTTTAAATAAAAATTTTTTATAGAATGTTGGAATTTATATCAAACCTTTTAAGCGTTATATTGCCAATAATATTAAAGATTTTATTACTGCTAATACCGTTACTTCTGTCAGTTGCATACCTAACTTTAGCTGAAAGAAAGGTAATAGGCTGGATACAATTAAGGAAAGGTCCAAATAGGACAGGTTTTTTAGGTTTATTACAACCCATCGCAGACGCAGTAAAATTAATATTTAAAGAGCCAATAATACCATCTGGTTCTGATAAAATTTTATTTTTACTTGCACCTATTATTACCTTTTCACTTGCTATGATCGGGTGGGCTACTATCCCCATTGATAATTTTGTCATAGCAAATTTGAATATTGGTGTCATGTATATTCTAGCAATATCATCTTTAGGGGTTTATGGGGTTATTATTGCAGGATGGGCTAGTAACTCTAAATATGCTTTTTTAGGAGCAATAAGATCAGCTGCTCAAATGGTATCATATGAAATTGCAATTGGTCTTTGTATAGTTTGTGTATTACTTACAACTGGCTCATTAAATTTAGTAGATATAATTAATGCCCAAAAAGAAATGCCTCTTTACATGGATTTATTACTCTTTCCTATGTTTATAGTATTTTTTATTTCCATATTAGCTGAAACAAATAGGCATCCTTTTGATTTACCTGAAGCAGAATCAGAATTAGTTGCTGGATATAATGTAGAGTATTCATCAATGCCATTTGCATTATTTTTTCTAGGAGAGTATGCAAATATGATATTAATGAGCTCATTTGCAGTTTTATTATTTATGGGAGGATGGTTACCTCCTTTTAAATTAGAGTTTTTGAATTTTATTCCTGGCTTTATTTGGTTTATATTGAAGGTCATGTTCTGTCTCTTTATTTTTATATGGGTTAGAGCTTCAATTCCAAGATTTAGGTATGACCAGTTAATGAGATTGGG
>NZ_RXFM01000061.1 GCF_003953955.1 Candidatus Aquarickettsia rohweri
AAAAGCTACACCAAAATTAACTACCTTTAATACTGGGGAGTTCACTACTGAAGATAATAACTTATTTTCTCCATAATAATATACTCCTGCACCAATTACAGAAACTGTTATAGTACCTTTAATATTTGCAACTATACCTGTTCCAAAAAAACTAGATGTTACTGCTGCTGCAGTATATACACAATGTGGACAAACCATATTTAAATACCTTTCTTTATGTTAAAATTGTAATATAGCAAATTTGTCAAGCAACCTAGAGCAGTGTGTATAAAATCAATTAAATATAAAAAGAACTTAAAATAACCTGAGCTGCAGATAAGAATTACTCTATAAAGAGCTAAAATGCGACTATACAGCAATATTTAGCACAATTAGGAACAACGATATAGTCATTGCGAGGGAACAAAGTGCTCGTGGCAATTCAGGAAAACTTCAACAAAGTGTAATAATATTAACAATTCTGGATCACCACAGTCGAGACTTCGTCTCTCCCTCGTGATGACTGTAGGGTGGTATGCATTCTTCTTTTGTGATGATTGTTGAGAGATACTCCTCTTCATGATTACAAGATTTGCTATAAATTTCTTATTTGTAGTTCGGATTAAGAATATATAGAACAAGTATTTTGCTAGAACTTTTAAAGCTTTTTGTATTAAATATTATAAGTACTTGAATATATAACAATAATTATGAAGATACTTATTTTTATATATCTACTTACTGTGATTTTTCTTTTTTCCTTTAGTATAAGAAGTTCTTGCTTCTTTAATTCTTGCAGCCTTACCAACAAGCTCTCTCATATAATAAAGCTTAGCTCTTCTAACTTTACCTCTTCTCAATACTTCTATTTTTGCCACTAAAGGAGAATAAAGTGGAAATGTTTTTTCAAAACACATACCACAACTAATTTTTTTTACTTTAAAAGTAGAACCCAGCCCACTATTTGTTTTCGCAATGCATACACCTTCAAATATTTGCACTCGCTCATTGCTTTCATCTACAATTTTATTATGAATTTTTAATGTATCTCCAGGGTTAAAATCTGGTATATCCTTGCCTTTTTTTAGAACCGATAATTGCTTTTCTATATATTTGTCAGCTAAATTCATTTTTTTTCTCCATTTAAATATTTATTCCATAAATCTGGTCTATTATTTTTAGTAGCCTCTTTAGCCTGATTTAATCTCCATTCATTTATTTTTTTATGATTTCCTGAAGTTAGAACTTTAGGAACTTCATTAGATTTCCACAATAAAGGCTTAGTATAATGTGGATATTCTAAAAGGTTTTCATAATCACCTTCTGCGAAGCTTTCTTCTGTGAGGGACTCCTTATTACCAATATTCCCCTGTACAAACCTTAAACAACTGTCTATCAGCACAAATGAGGCTATGTCTCCAGAAGATAGAACATAATCACCTATGCTAACTTCAGATATTTTATACTCTTTTATAACTCTTTCGTCAATACCCTCAAAGCGACCACATAAAATATTTATTCCCTTATAAGAGTTTACAAAAGACTTTGCCATTGATTGGTTAAATAAATTACCCTTGGGCGTAAGATAGATTATAGGATAATTATTTTGTAGAAAAAAATCTTCAATAGCCTTACCCAATACATCAGGCCTTAGAAGCATACCACCACCTCCTCCATAAGGTGGGCTATCAACTATTTTATGTTTATCTTTAGCATAATCCCTTATATTTTTTACTTCTAGGTTCCATATATTAGAATACATAGATCTTCCAGAAATTGAATATGCTAAGGGTCCAGGATACATTTCTGGAAATAGTGTAAGAATATTAACTTTCCACATTAAAATTAAAATAAAAACAAATTTATATTAATTATAATACAATTTATCTTAAGATTTCTTTGATTCTTCAGATACTTTATTTTGTTTCGTTTCAACAGTTTTTGAAGTTTCATTAATTGCACTGTCCTGAGATTGTTTTTTAACAGAAACTTTTTTAACCACTCTTTTAACAGGTGACTTAGTTTTTATTAATTTTGCCTTTTCAAGAAATTTTTCAACTCTATCAGTTGGCTGTGCACCAACAGAAACCCAATGCTTAATTCTATCTTGAATTAAAACAACCCTATTTTCATCTTCTTTAGCTAACATTGGATTATATACACCTACTTTTTCCAAAAATTTCCCATCTCTTGGAGAATCAGCATTAGCCACAACTATTTTATAATATGGCCTTTTTTTTGCTCCAGCCCTTGCTAATCTAATTTTTACCGTCATAAAAATAAAAAAATTATACAAATATAGTGTGTATACACAAAAAAACTATTGATGTAAAGATAATAGAAAAAATAATTAATTAAAGAAGTCTTTATTCCAAGGTTTTTTTATAACATGATCTTTTTCAGTAATTATCTTGTAATTATCTTTTACTTTATATATTAAATGCGTTCCATCTGAATCAAAATTAGCTTTATTTAAATTCAACATCGCATCACTACATTCATAATACAGATTTCTAAAATTTACTATTACTTTAATATCTATTTCATTACATATATCTATAAATTTTTTGTTATATTTTTCTTCAAATAAAATTAACAATTTTTGATCTGGAATATAACAATAATCTTGATTACAAATTTCTCCCAAATATTTTTTACTTACTGTTTTAATGTTCAATTCTTTTTGCCAAACTTTCTTTGAGTATCTTTCTCTAAAACCTCTAATCAAATATAGTTGATTGTCTTGTAAATCTTTTACAGCAATTAGCTTAGTATTTTTACTTATAACTATATCCGGCAATTTAAAATTAATTATATTAATTATCAAAGCAATAAAACAAAATATAGCAATGTACTTGAATTTTGTTTTTATAAGCATTAAAATCAAACACCCTGCTATAAACTATAAAAGGCTGCATACATCAATAGTATAAATATTTACAATTGCACTAGGAAAAGAAGAAATTGTGCTTGAAATATACAATAGCACCTCAATTCCTTTATCCATTAGGTAATATCCAATAAACTCTAATTTTATAGGAATTAACAATATAGCAAGCATCCCAAAAGGCATTATTATAAACTCAGTAATTGGTATTGCTAATAAATTTGTGAGCAAGCTATATGTAGAAAAATTTTTAAAATGAAACATTATAAATATACTTGTTGCAAGAGTAGCAAAAATACTAGCTAAAACAATTGAGAAAAAATAAATACTAATTTTCTATAATACAGAAGTATTCTTATTAAAGTTTATTAAATATTTTGTTTTTAACAATTCAAAACCGTAAATAAGTGAAAAACATGCTGAAAATGACATCTGTAAACTTGCACTTAGTAGTGCTTCAGGAGTAAATAAAAGAATCACAATAGCTGCTATACTAATAGTCCTAAGAGGATTTGTATCTCTATCAATTAAAATGCCAATAAGAAACAACGTCGTCATGGCGAAAGCTCTTTGAGCTGAAATAGGTGCATTTGCCAAAATCAAATAACAATAGCACAGACAAATTGTAATAATTGATGCTATTTTTTTGTTATTGATCTTTATGAATTGTAAATTTATCTTTGAAAAAAGAAAGTTACTAATAAAAAATATTATCCCCCCAACTAAACCAACATGCATTCCAGAAATAGCTAATAAATGCGCTATCCCTGAGATTCTAATATTTTCATACGTATTTGTATCAATTTTTTTTGTATCTCCAAGAAATAAAGCTGCAGCAATTGCTGCATTATTCTCATGCATATTATTATAAAAACTTTCGAATATTTTTTGCTTAATTTGATCAATTTTGGAATAGCTTTTAATATCAGCTTGTTTAATAATTTTTACATTACCTATTGCATAGCCAATTGCTTCAATTCTACTGAAAAAAGCATGCCTTGAGTAATCAAAACCACCAGGTATCACTGCACCAGGAGGTGGCATTAATACAACATTCGCCATAACCTTATCTTTCTTTTTTATGTCTTCAAGCCTAGTTCTAACTACTATTTTAATTTTATTAATATTTTTTAATTCTTGAAAATTTAAAAAGTTCACGTCACTTAAAAGCAATTTTTTTTCTCTACCTCTTATCTCAATTTCATCCACATCTGCAATAATTATACTTTGTATCTTACGATCTAAACTTGTTTTACTAATATTTTATACCCTAAAATCAGTTACAATATGCCCTAACAAAAAAAATAAACCTAATAGTAATAAAAACTTTAACCACTTTAAACTATGAAAATAACTTTGAATAAATAACAAAGCTAATGAACATAATACTCCTAAAGTAATTATTAAATTCGTATTTATATGACAATCTGTATAGAAATATGAAATTATTCCCATAGACATTACTACAGGTATAAAACCTAGAGAATGAATTTTATCGTAAAAAATAATAACCTAACAAACCTTATCAATTGACATTCACTATAATGATAAAGCATAAAATTTCTATTGAAAATTTAAGAATGTATTAATTTAATATCGCTAATCAAAACTATATTTAATCATCTCTTTATAACAGATTTTTTGATTTTTATAGAATAATTTTTCTATAATTATAGTTAGAGTGATAAAACTTAAACATAGATATAATAATGTGTCATATAGAGTAATATTCAATAATTTGATCTCATTAATAATGGCCAAGATATTTATTTATTTCGTTTTAACTTTATATTATCATAAGCTGTTAAAGCCAGATTCCTTGATTCTTGTAAATCTACTATAGGGTAAGGATAATGTGTACCCAATGTCACGCCTGCATCTTTTAAGATATTTTCAGGAGCTTGCCAAGGAGAAAATAAATATTTATCAGGTAATTTTTCCAGCTCAGGAATATATTTTTTTGTATATAAACCTTGTGCATCAAATTTTACACCTTGTGTAATTGGGTTGAAAATTCTAAAGTAAGGAGCCGCATCAGCACCACATCCAGCAATCCATTGCCAGCTGGCACTATTACTGGCTAAATCAGCGTCTACTAAGCAATCCCAAAACCATTTGGCTCCGTAGTGCCAATGAATAAGTAAATTTTTCACTAAAAAAGAACCAACAATCATCCTCACTCTATTATGGATATATCCTTCTGCCCATAGTTGTCTCATACCAGCATCTACTATCGGATATCCTGTTAATCCTTTTTGCCATGCCAATAAGTATTTTTTATTTTCTTGCCAAGGAAATAAATCAAATTTCTCTTGCAAATTTTTTTCAGTAATGAAAGGTAAATAATATAATAAATAATAAGAGAACTCCCTCCACCCAAGTTCACTTAAAAAATGAGAGGTATTATGATTTGCATCTAAATTACTAACTTTCTGCCATATATAAAATGGAGATATCTCTCCCCAGTGCAAATGCGGTGAAAGCAAAGAGACAGAGTTTTTACTTGGGTAATTCCTACCATCCTTATAATCTTTTAATCCATTTTCTACAAACATATTGAATTTACTTAATGAGCTTTCCTCTCCAATATTCCAACAATTTTCTAATTTTTTATCCCATTTATATTTTGGTAACAAATTTAAAATTTTAATATCCTTATTTTCTTGTAGAGATATTATATTGTTAGTAGATTTTGGTTTTGGTAATGGCGCTCTTGGAATATCTCCAGACATTAAACAACCTTTTTGATAAAATGGTGTAAAAACTTTATAAGGCGTTCCATCTCTTTTTAATATATTCCATGGTTCCCATAGTAATGAGGCATTAAATGTCTTAACTAAGATATTTTTATCTTTGCATTTTTGTTCTATTGCTTTATCTCTTTTTATTTGCCAAGGTTCATAACATCTATTCCAATAAATAGCTTGAGCTTTATATTTTATTATTAAATTGAATAAAATATCATTGGGGTCACCTTGAAATAAATATAAATTACCATCTAAAGATTTTTGTAAAGATATTAATGAGTGGTATAGCCATAACTTACTAGCACTGCCAATTTGATATTGTCTAGAGTTGTGAGTATCAAATATAAAAACTGGTAAAACACATCCTTCTTCAAAAGCTGAATAAAGTGCTGGATTATCATGTAGTCTTAAATCCTGTCTAAACCAATGAATAACTAACTTATTTTTCATCATTATAATACTTAGTACTTATTTTTTTAAACCAAATGCATGATAAATAATAATTTATTTATGATCTTCATAGTAGCTTAGAAAATACATTACTGGTACTTATTATTGAATTTGCAGAGCTAATATATATTATTGAATAGATTTTATTTAAATACATCATAGAATTTGCAGTAATATAATATAAATTAAATATGAGTTGAGATATTATCAATTAAATTATTTGAGCTTAAAAATGCTGATTCAGCAGTTCCTTTAATAAACCAATCTCCACAAATTCCAAGCCTATTTTTACTATCTATAATAGATTTCACTCCATTCTGCTTTTTAATATTTGCATACCTCCATTTATGCACATTTACGTATGCTATATTTTTAATGGGTTGAGGAAAGATTTTTTGAATCTCTGTTAATAAAGTATTCTTTACATATTCTATATCTTTTTTAATATTTTCTTGCGCCCAGTCATTTGTTGATATAGCAACTATAGAATTATTGCGATTTCTTAAGGGTTTACTATCATTTATAGATATCCAACTCAAAATAGAGTTTTTGATAATTGCTGCATCCCATTCAATATCTAAAGAGTTTTTAGATCCAATCATTAATGAATAACAAGGCTGCATCTTATAGTCTCTTATTTGCTTTAAATAATCATAAAAATCAGGAATTAGAGGCATTAATTGTTCTGGTGGAATTGCAATTATAACCCAATCAAATATTCCTAAAGAAGATTGGTCATTAAAAACTTCCCATTTTGTGTTTAATTTAACTAATTTGGTAATTCTTGTATTTAATTTCACATCTATACCCTCTGAAAGATACCTACAAAAACTACTCATTTTAGGTACAGGAACATAGTGTTTATATTTATTATCCCATTTTTTAATTTTTGATACTTGATTATTATTTATCTCAACAAAATTACCTTCCCATGACTTAATAATGCCTTTTTTTTCAAATTGATAAATAAAATCTTGGAAAATTTTAGTTTTAGCAGTAAAGAACTGTATACCATGATCAAATTTAAATCCATCTATTAATTTAGTAGACATCCTACCACCAAAACCTCGCGATTTTTCAAAAACAGTTAGATCTGCAATTTTACTTAATTGATAGGCGCAATTCATTCCAGCTATACCTGCACCTATTATAGCAATTTTACCCAAATTTCTCTTCATCTTTCAATATAAATGTTACTTAAAGTTTATTAATGATATAAATAGATTTATCATAACAATAATTGTTATGATAATCCTATTAATAAGATATTTTTTACTAATTATTTTTTCATTGTAAAACTTAAAATCTGCAACGATATAATATATAAAAGATAGCAAAAGAATAAAGATGAATTTATTGTTAGATACTATTTGGTAAGAAATCCATAAAATTATAGTAATGAAGTTATTAAATATAAATAGCTTATATCTAAATAATTTCTCAAGACCTAATCCCCATTGAATACCAGCCATAAATACACTAATTATTAATCCATATAATTTTATGCTTTCAGCTGAGCTATTAGTAATTATTGAGTTATATTCGCAGTTTTTAATTATAGATAACATAAAAATAATAAATGGTAATGTCCCTAAATACATCAAAAAAATATGAACATTATTTTTAATTACTTTAAACATAATTTAGGTTTTGTTAATCATATTAGATAATGCTTGATCGACATAAGTATATTGAAAAATATATCCTGCCTCTAAAGCTTTTTTAGGCTTTGTAATATTGTCTTTCAATAATAATTTCTCTCCCATTTCATCAAATAATAAATTTTGTGCCAATAAACCCTGAACCTCCTGTAATTAAAAATTTCATTTTACCTTTTAAACGTAAACGCTAAAATATCCCCATCTTGACAAGTATTATCCGCCTTTCTTTGGGTTTCTTAAGTTTTTTGATAATTCTAAAAAAAATTTAATTTGATGATATTTTTTTATCAATATTATATGGAAG
>NZ_RXFM01000062.1 GCF_003953955.1 Candidatus Aquarickettsia rohweri
TTCTTTTTTTCTAATAGCATCATTAGCCTCTATTTTTTTAGGCTTTTGTTCTACCACTTATTTTTATTCTTGCCTAGATGCCCTTATTTTAGCGCTTACCTTTTTACTTTCTATTATCATCTCTGATTTTATTTCTTCACTTCTTTCTTCTTCGCATTCTTTCACTCTTATTGGTATAAATTTATTTTTTACTGTATTTCTTTTATTTTCTACAAGAATTCTGTGCCATTTATAAAATGTACTTCTCGGCACATTCTTTTGCTTACAAAATTCATATTTACTTACATTACTTTTTTTATATTCTTCTACTAGCTCTTTCCATTTTTCATTACTTATTCTTTTTTTCTAATAGCATCATTAGCCTCTATTTTTTTAGGCTTTTGTTCTACCACTTATTTTTATTCTTGCCTAGATGCCCTTATTTTAGCGCTTACGATATAATCATAGATTTCTGCTCACCAGTTGAACATAAATTTGCATCTCTATTCTTATCTCTATCAAGTACATTAATATCACTTTTATATGCACCTATACTACATCTTTTAGATTTTGCATCTATTAATCTATTTTTAGCCAAGCGCTTAATTATATATTCAAAAACAGTTGTTGATTTATTAATTTTTAATTGATCTTCTATTTCACCTGATGTAGATAATTTTGGTTTTAAGTAATGAATTGATAAGGATTCTAAAACTGTATTAATTATTTTTAAGCACTCAATTCTATTATTAATAATTTTTAAACTTAACTCTGCAATATTCATTTCAATTTGCTCTACCCATTTCTGATCCCAATTAATATCGTTTAACACTTTAGCTCTTGATTGTGTAAAATATTCATATTTTTGAATATAAGATATATGATTAGAAAAAAAATTATAAGTCATTCTATCTAAAAATTTTCTTCTTATACTTGGTGATTCAAGAAATAAATTTTCCATTTGAGGTGTAAGCCAGACTATTTTTAGTATATCTGAAATATCTGTTTGTTTATCAAGTAATTCATTATTTATCTTTATTATCTTATTTCCATTTGAGTCAATATTTTTAAATTTACACCCTATCAATAAACTAAATTCTAATTCACAATTCAAATAATCTGCTTTAATACCCCATTCGGCATTTAATTTATTAAAATCAAATATTATTTCACTATTTTTTGCATTCCTAAAACCTTTAGTGCCACTTAATAATGATACTGCTTCTAAAACATTTGTTTTACCACTTCCATTCTCTCCTAATATCAACACAAATTTAGATTCAGAGTTTATTTTTAAATTGACATGATTTCTAAAATTAATTAACTCTAACTGATGTATTAATGATGGAAAATTATGACCCATAAATGCTAATTAAAATAGCTATTTCTTTATAAACTATTAGTCAATAAATTAAACTTGCATTGGCATTATAACAAATCTGCAATTAGTATTTCCACTATCCTCTACTAATACAGCCTCACTACCAGAATTTAATTTAAAGTAAGCTTTATCTCCATTTATATTGTTCAATATATCTATTATATACCTAGAATTGAAAGCTATAGATATTTCATCATTATTGTATACAGCTGGGACTTCAATTGTCCCAGAAGAATTAATCTTATCACTTACAGAAAGAATGACTTTATTTTTTTGTATTTTTAATTTTACTGCTACAACTCTTTCAGTAGATATTGCTGTAACTAAATCTATAGCCTTTGATAATTCATCGATAGATATCTCAAGTATTTTATTATTACCATATGGCACTGCTTTATCATAATCAGGAAATTTACCATCTATCAACTTAGATATTAAAGTAGTGCTACCGATTTTAAACGTAATTTTATTTGATGATACTCCAACAAAAATATTACCATTAAAATCTTCTAGTAATTTTGATAATTCTAAAACTGTTTTTTTAGGAATAATGATCCCAGGCAATAATTGTGCATTCTTAGGAAGTGTCACTTCTCCTATAGCTAATCTATGAACATCTGTTGCTATAGCTCTCAACACATTAATTCCATTATCTTCAGCAACATGCAAATAAATACCACTTAAATAATACCTAGTCTCATCAAATGAAATTGCATGCTTAGTTGTTGAAATTAAATAATGTAAATTATTTGAATCAATTTCAAATTGGCAATCACATGTGCCTTCTTCAAAATCTGGGAACTCATCTGCTGACAAGCATGGTAAACTGAATTCACTTAATTCAGATCTAATTAGAATTTTTCCTGGCTTATCAGATGGCTCAAAGATAAGGCTTATATCTTTATTAACTCCTATTTTCCTTACAATTTCATAAAATATATGGATAGGAACTGTAGTTACTAATTGCCCTCCTACACTTGCATTAATTGATTCTTTAGCAAATATATCTAAATCTGTAGTAAAAAAAGAAATTTGATTTTTTTTTGTACTTATTTTAACGTTTAGTAAAATACTTTTAACTGTTCTTTTTTCAACGATAGATTGAATATGGCCTAAAGCCTGTAATAACTCAGAATTATTAACCTGTACTTTCATTATAAATTATATTAAATGGAAACTATTTACTTAAATAATAAATTAACTTTCTTATTTTGCAAGCAATGCCTTCATGCTTTGCAAATTATTTTTAATTTATATTAACCTTTGTATCGATCCAAGATATATTTCCATCTTTTCTATAATATACTAGATTTAATTTTTTACTGGCATCATTAATAAATAACAACGCTGGTAAATTCAATAAATCCATTTTCATAACAGCATCTTTTACACTAAGATTTTCTATACCTGAAACTTTTTCAGCAATTATAGTAGGAGATTTCTCTATATTTTCAATATCTTCTTCTTCAAGTGGAGAAATAACATATTTTGTACCACTAATTAAATCAAATTCAGATTCTTTAGTAACTTTATGGTTCTTTATTCTATTCTTATATCTTCTTAGCTGTTTTTCAATTTTCTCATTTGCAACATTAAAACTTCTATACGAGTCATATTCATGGCCATTACTTTTAATCAATATTCCATTACCAGTTCCTTCATTGACAATAATTTCTGTTTGAAATAACTGGCCTTGCTTTTCGATTTTGACATGTGCATTCAAAGCATCCTTAAAATACTTCTTTACAGTATCAATCAAATGATCTTTCACATGTTTCTCCAAACTAGCACCTACTTTAATATGCTTGCCATACACAGTTATTTCCATGGATAACTCCTTTTTATTTCATTACTTAATATGATAATCGATTAATCTTTTTATATCAACTACTGATACAAATTAAATTATATTGACAAATAATTTTAACTATTTAATGATGTGAAATTATTAATAGGACCAAAGTGTGTGAAAACTATATTTATATCAATAATTATAACTATTAACTATGAATATTTTTGCAAATGCTAAAGACAATCTAATTCCCAGAAAAATACTTTTTGGAAATCCAGAAAAAGCAAATGTTCAAATTAGCAAAGATGGCAAACACATTTCATATCTATCTGATAAAAATGGTGCATTAAATATATTTGTTGCTCTGTTAGATAACCTAAATGCTGCAAAAGCAATTACCAATGATTCAAAAAGGGGAATTAGAAGTTATTTTTGGAGTTATGATAACAATCATATATTATATTTAAAAGATAATGATGGAGATGAAAATTATAAAATTCATAAAGTTAACATTAATACATTAGAAGACAGAGCTTTAACACCTACTAAAAATGTAAAATCTATTATTTTAAAATCTAGTTATAAAATTCCCAATGAAATAATTATTGGGTTAAATGATAGAAAAAAAGAATATTTTGATATTTATAACCTGAATATTAACACTAGTAAATTATCACTATTATACAAAAATGATAAATATTCAGGATTTGACATAGATGATAATTACAATATTAGATTTGGATATCAACCAACTCCAGATGGAGGAAATCAAATTTATGAATTTAAGGATAAAAAAGAAATACCTTTTTTAAAAATACCATTTGAAGATTCTAAAACTACCGGCATTTTGAATTTTGATGAACAAGGTAAAAAAGTTTATTTTGCAAGTTCAATCGATAGAGATACATCAGGGTTATACATTATAGATTTAACTACTAAAATAAAAAAGCTTATTCACTCAAATTCAAAAGCAGATATTGGAAGTGTTATTCTTCAACCAAAAACAAAAATATTACAAGCTATAGATTGTTATTACTTAAAGCAAGATTATAAATTTTATGATGAGAAATTTGAAAAAGACTTTAATAATTTACAAAGATTAAACCAAGATTCAACACTAATGATCAACTCCAGAACGTTAAAAGATGATAAATGGTTAGTCGCCTTTAATTTTGATAATAAACCGCTCAAATATTATTTGTATAATAGGAACACTCAAAAAGCTGATTACTTATTTACAAATAATAATAAATTAGCAAATTATGAATTAAATAATATGCAGCCCGTGGTTATTAAATCACGAGATGGATTAGATTTGCCTAGTTATATATCTATTCCAAAGAATGGAATTAAAGATTCAGATAGTTTAAAAACTAAAAAACCACTACCAATGATATTATTGGTGCATGGGGGACCAAATGCAAGAGATTATTGGGGGTTAAATTCTTTTCATCAATGGCTAAGTAATAGAGGATATATTGTACTTAGTGTTAATTACAGGGGATCAACAGGATTCGGTAAAAATTTTATCAACGCAGGAAATGGTGAATGGTCTGCAAAAATGCATGATGATCTTATTGATGCTGTTAACTGGACAATCAAAGAGAAGTTAGCTGATAGAAATAAAATAGCAATAATGGGAGGTAGTTATGGAGGTTATGCAACATTAGTTGGCTTAACTTTTACACCAAATGTTTTTGCTTGTGGCGTTGATATTGTCGGACCGTCAAATTTAATAACATTGCTTGAGTCAATACCTGAGTATTGGAAACCACTTATTGACAGTCTTAAATTAATGCTAGGTGGTGATAATAAAACTCCAGAAGGTAAAGCTATACTTAAAAATAAATCTCCACTTCATCATGTTAATAAAATATCAAAACCTTTATTAATAGGTCAAGGTGCAAATGATCCAAGAGTAAAACAAGCTGAATCAGACCAAATAGTAGCTGCAATGAAAAAACATAAAATACCTGTAATTTACGCTTTATATACAGATGAAGGACATGGCTTTGCAAGACCAGAGAATAGATTATCTTTTTATGCGATTACTGAAGAATTTTTTGCTAAATATTTAGGAGGTAATTGCGAACCAATCAATGATGACTTCAAGAACTCATCAATAGAAATAAAAGAAGGAAAATCTGAAATTTCACACCTTGCTAATACAACTGCAAATAAATAATAAAGAATACGTTTTAATCGAAATTAAAGATAAAATTTTTCTGTATAAACATAAAATTATTACTACAAAAGTTCTTAAATATAGATTGTATTTTGGTAAACAAGAGGTTAAAAGTTTAATTTAAGAGTGTGAAAATTAAAGGATTTAAATGTTTAGTGCAATAGAAAAAGCAATTCAGGCAATAAAAAAAGCCAAAAGGCCTACTACCCTAAATTTAAGTAATACTAAAATCTCAGATAAAGAAAAAAAAGTATTAGCGGAGGCAATAAAAAAAACCACACAGCCTATTACTCTGGATTTAAGTTATAATGATATCTCAGATATAAAAACAGAAATATTAGCGGAGGCAATAAAAGAAGCCAAACAGCCTATTACCCTAAATTTACGTGATACTAATATCTCAGATAAAAAAACAAAAGTATTAGCGGAGGCAATAAAAGAAGCCACCCAACGTATTACCCTAAATCTAAATAATACTAATATCTCAGATAAAAAAACAGCATTATTAGCAGAGGCAATAAAAGAAGCCAAACAGCCTATTACCCTGGATTTAAGTAATACTAATATCTCAGATAAAAAAACAGAAATATTAGCGGAGGCAATAAAAGAAGCCAAACAGCCTATTACCCTAAATTTAAGTAATAATAATATCTCAGATAACGGAGCTATATATTTCTTTAATAGTATTGAAAGTACGAAAAATCCAATAAGCTTAAATATTTCGCACAATAAAAAATTACAATTTAAAGAAGCAGCTCGTAAAGCCATACTTAATACAGCTGCTAAAACAAATCAAGATTGTGACTTTAATTTAACTTTAAACCATATAGGACGTACAGATGAAATAATAAAATTATCGCAAGATGATAATTTTTTAGAAGCAAAAAGTAAAATAAGTTTGAGTGTAAATTATAAATTAAAAGTGATGAGTGGTGGTGAGGGAGAACGGTATATAAATAAGATTCATAATACGCGTTATCCCTTACATATAGATTTTTCTACAATAATCATGAGTGATACAAATTTTGAGAAATTATTCGAAATTATTAAAGAGAAAAGCAATCCAATAACTTTAAAGTTGCATGAGCAAAATTATAAGAAATATGGCAAAAAAGTACTTGAGATTATTAAAACTGCAAAAAATATAACCTTAGATTTATCGGAGTTTGTTACTACCTTAAGTATGTCAGAGTATAAGACTATAAATAAACAAATTATACAATTGCTTGATAGCATTAAAGAATCCAAATTTCCTATTAGTTTGAGCTTAAAATTTCCGCATCACCCTAATGGCGACCCTAGAGATAAAGTTATATCTTTATCTCCTTATGATCAAATATTTAATAACCTAGAAACAGGTAAATTAACATCATTAACTGTGAAACAGCAATTATGTGATTTTCATAAAAACCGCATAAAACAAATTATTGATGAGTCAAGTCACAGTATTATTTTTCGTAGCATTGGTTTAACAATGGCAAGTAATGTATATGTTAAAAAATTGCTAATAGATTCAGTAAGTAAAAATACTAATCATTTTGATTTATCTGAATTATCAATTACTGATTCACAATTTGAATTAGTCTTAAATGCTATTAAAAACTCTGAAAAACCTGTGAATTTAAAGATATCACATGAATTATATAATAACAATGAAGAAGCAATAACTAATGCTATTAAAGAAATAAATGCAAAAGTTATGGCAGTCGGGTTTGGTGGACTATGGCCTTACAAAATAATAATAAGTGATAAACATATTAAAAAATTGTTAGAAGATCAAGAAAGTGAAGATACTATCTCTTTAGATTTATCTGAAGCATCACTGACTGATTTACAATATATACAAATAAAAGAATTTATTAATAACTGTAAAGAACCTGTAGATTTGGTGTTACAGCAACTGAATGAGCAGAATCAACAATTTGTCTATGATATTATTGAAGAAGCAAAAAATACTAGGAATTTATGGTTTAAATACACTAGCTTTATACACCTACCAATACCATTTCGTGATAATTTAGTTGCATCTTTAGTTAGTTCTATTAATAAAGCAACTCAATCAACTAAATTGATAACTTTAAAAATCCGAGATTTATCTTTTAGTAGTAGTGATCTGAAGATAATATATGATAATTATAATCCTTCATATAATACACTACTAGAAACACTAGAATCGAATAAATCGAACTGGGAAGAAAATCTTAGAAAAGAAAGTAAACGCTAAAATATCCCCATCTTGACAAGTATTATCCGCCTTTCTTTGGGTTTCTTAAGTTTTTTGATAATTCTAAAAAAAATTTAATTTGATGATATTTTTTTATCAATATTATATGGAAGTAAATTTACTAACTCTTTTGGATCAGAATAATCATGAATATGATTCAGCAAATATTTTAAATAATCATAAGGATTAATCTTATTTACTTTGCAAGTTTCAATAATACTATAAATATTTGCACTAGCTTTAGCACCCTTAGTTGTTGCACAGAACATCCAATTTTTTCTGCCAACTGCAAATGGTTTTATACTACGCTCCGAATCATTATTATCAATACGCAGTCTTCCATCTAAAAG
>NZ_RXFM01000063.1 GCF_003953955.1 Candidatus Aquarickettsia rohweri
GGCGTTGACCATGAAAATCATACAACTATAAAAGGATACACTTCGAATGATGTGTTGAATTTGTTTGAGTATTATGACTCAAAATTGGGAAAAAAGCCACTTAAAGTTTTTATACGGGATAAGGAATCTGGTGTAACTAAAGTTAATCCACATGTTCAAAATATTTTTGATAAACATGCTGAAGAATTTAAAGATATTATGATAAATGTCTATAATCATAATATTGAGGAATGCAATCATCTAAAAACAGTTCCTCCAAACTACCAATTCAGTACATGTCTGTCTTTATCAGGAGATGGACCTGAGCAAACCTTGTTCCTGCTGCAGTGCTTAGAAATATTTAATTCTGTTCCCTATCAAGATTTTTGTCCTAACATAGAGTATATAATTATAACTTAAACATAAAATAAAAATGACCGAAAAAAGTAAAAATTGTCTGAATTTTAATGATGGAGATAAAAAAAATATCTTCAAACAAGTAAATAATCAAAAAATAATCATCAAGTTTTTAAATAAACTTGTTAATCCAGGATGTCACAATGATATAGAGCTAGCGCAGGAAATACTTGAAAAAATTCCTAATACTATTGCTGTAACTAAAGATATCGCAGATATTAAAAATAAACTGTTAAGAATAATTGGTAATGAACAAGCAGTTCACTCTTCTTTTATACTAAAGTTTCAAAAAGAAAATATAAAGTTTCAAAAAGAAAATATCGATGATTTCACTGTAGAGTCTATAAAATATTTGATAAAAAATGACCTGCAAAATGATGACGTAAATAAATTCTGTTTGTTCTTATCTAAAAAAATACAAAATAAAATTCCAAGCTCATTGAGCTCAAATAAACATTTTGCAGAATTATTACCTGCTTGTGCTATATTTTATAAAAGCAAGAGTTTGGAAAAAGATAAACAAGTCACTAATATGGTGATAGAAAATTTATTGATATTTACATGGAAAGCTTATAATGATCATTATGCGCTTTTTGAGCTAGCCCATGGATATCATTATGGCATTGGTGTGCAACAAGATTTACTTAAGGCAAAAGATCTATATCTAAAAATAAGGAATGTCAATGATGATGCTAAATATCATTTAGTGCAGATTAATTTGAGCCAGGGCAAGGATCAAGAAGAATCTACCAAGATGTTAAATGACTTGAGTGAGACAGAGCATGAAAATGCAATGTGCTTAAAGGCAATTTTATTGAGGGAAGGAAAGTTTTATGAACAATCTATTGATGACTCTAATGAAATATTACAGAAGTTGATTAATAAAGATAATCCTTGTGGTAAATTTTATTTTTCATACAATATTGTAAAAGATAAGCCATATGACCTAAATGACATAACAGAATGGGAAATGCTAGAAAGTGTTTCAAATATTTATTTAGATGCACATATAGAATTATTAAACAAACTAGTATACGACACCAATCAAATATTAGAAAATTGTATCAATGATAAAAGTTCCTTAGGAGGAAGTTCTCATAAGATAATCAATCCACAAAAAGTGTTGCAAAACTTTGAAAAACTTTTAGAGAAGGAATATATAAAGGAAAATAAGGAGATATATAATTTGCTAGTACAAACTGACTATAAGAGTGATAACCAGGATACTAAAAAACTTCTAAAATTACTGTCTTTCCATACTCATCCTGATAAATTACCAGCTGGATACGGTGAGGAAGATTTTAGGACAGTACAGCTGTATAAAGAACATTTAAAAAAGGGGGATCTTAAACAGGAAGGTGTATCTTCTACATCATGGTGGAAATTTTGGTCATGGGACACAGGTATTCGAGCAAAACATGAAAAACCGTCAGAAATCCAATGTGATGTTGCTCAAAGTTTTAGAGATAAAATTATCGAAAAAATATCTCAAGATGTAAGTAAAATGTCTGATGGCATTTACGATAAAGCAAAATATTATGAGCATATAGCAATATTGTCAAAAGAAAGTATAGTTTTTGAAGGGGTAGTTAAATTTGATCGCCAAGAACAATTCGAAAAATATATGCACAAAGCCATCGAAGCAGGAGGAGGTGGGGAAATCAAGCATTCCTTGGCTCTTCATTATCTAGAACTTGGCAACAGAAAAGGAGTTGATTCTGCTCTCGAGGTAATCATAAAATTTACTGAGTCAGAGTTACAAAAATCTGCTTGCAGTACATTCTTGAAAGAATCGATAGAAATTCTTTTGAAGAAACATAACCACAATAATGTTGATTTGCACCTATACTTTCCAGCAAATTGTATAAAAGAGTCAGAGTATTTTGCCAAAATATATAGTGGCTTAATGATGATCAAGGACTTAAGTGTTGAAGTAGATTATGACTATGCTTGCAGATATTATGAAACAGCGTTTGATCCAGATGAAATTTGTACTAATCGTGATAAACAATTACATGATCAAATGTCAAATTATCAAAAAACTCTTTGCGGCAAAGAACAATGCGAGTTGTACACAGAAGAACTATAAAAGCATCGCAATATTTTTTACTATATGCGTATTTGTAAGCCCTACTTTTGCCTATAATAATGAATATAGATATGTTGCCTTCTTTCAGCCAAAATTTAAAAGCCCTAGAGTGAGGATTAATGGATCTGAGACTGGTCTTAATTCAATACGAGGTTTTGCTGTTATGACAAAGGAAGAGGTATGTGCACTTAATCATCCATTATTTTTAGCAGTTTACCCCCAAAAAGATTGTTCAGCAAAGCCTATTTGTTTATATCGCGGCATTAAACTAAAAGATGCAGCATTAACAAAACAAGAAATATGCGATGAAAAAAAAACCGATACTCCGAGCAATCCCCAATGTATTCCAGAGCATAAAAATTTAAATCAAATAATAGATAATAAGCTAAATACCTCTGTTTTAGAGTCAATTCAAGATGTAAGAGAGTGTTTTTTAGGCAGTGAAATAAGTAATAAATCTGAAAAACTAGTTTATTATTTAGGTAATCATTTTTATAAACAGTGTAACTCTATACAGTTAAAAATTATTCCGTCAGGTTCTGATTATTATGATGGGATACTAAAAAGATATGCAACTTACTTAGAGAATATAAAGCCTTTTGATGAAAATAAAATATTGGAATACGTTCATTTTATAAACCGTATGCTATACCCTAATTCTATTAATCTAATCCCTAATAACTGCAGCGATAAAAATTTTTTGCATCAATGTTGTGCAACATTATCTTTTATAAAAACTAATATATCAGCTAATTTTGATCTAAACTCAGAACAAAAAGCTTTATTATCTCAGGATAGCAAAGATGGATTTTTATACCATAATAATTTCTCAATCAAATATAAAGATCAATGGTTTAAAAATAGCAGATTAGATTATGAGTTAAAGAGTAATTACAGCAGTAATAACCAGCATAAGATAAAATATACTAAATTGTTTGAGGTCAGCCCTACTAAATTTATCAGCACCAGTGTTTCATACGATAATTATGATTATTTAGCCGATATTCATGGATTAGATAACCTTAATAATTTTGTAAATAATGAGTTAACTAATGAGAATAATAAGTATAGAAATTACTCTTCTTCTAATTTAGTGCTAAGTATAAATTATACCACATTAAATGATCATAATAAAGAATATACAGTTGGTTATGCAAATCGTTACGCAAAATATCGACATAACTTTGGACTAGAAAAAAATCATATTTATAATATAAATAATATTTATACAATTATTCGACTTCATGAACTAGGGGTATCATTTTATCTAGGCAATGAATTTAGTTTTAATGAAAAGTATAGAAATACTGTAGCTGCTGTTTTTTATAAGAAGGATTTTAAGGATTATTTTTTTAATTCACTTCTTATGTATGGTGATAGAAAGATGAATGATGATTATAAAGCAAAATATTATAATAGTGAGCTAAAAATGGGAAAAACAATAGATGCACCAGGTAGAACTTTTAAATATATAATCCCTAGTTTTAGTTTGAACTATATTAGTATATTAGGATATGGTATAAATAATAAAAAACTAAATAAAAATACAAAAAATAAACTACAAAAGGTAGTGGGTGTGACTCTAGTGCCAAAAAATAAAGTATATAATAAAGCTAACTTAAATTTTTCTTATTGGCAAATCAATAACGCGCAAAAAGGTGTTTCCTTCTCTATAAATCTAAATTTTTAAAGGGTATGTGGGCTCTTTGATATTTAAAGTGGCAAATTGTTAACAGCCAAACTATTTTGACCTCCGTAGAGAAAAAAAGTCAATCTATTTGACCCCTCTTAAAAACGTCAAGCAAATTAACCCCTATTTATACGGTCTGATACCGTCTTAAGAGTTCTATTGCTGAGCTTATATAGCTTCCTTTCTAACTTCCTTTTATCGTTGATATTTAAATCATCTACTGCATATGCTGCTATACTTGCTATTTCATATATAGTTTCTTCTGCTATTTCTTTTTGCTTCTTTGACTCCATTCCTCCTATTGTTTGCAAATTATGCACCCTATCTAGTCCTTTAATCAGTAGTGCATCATAATCCGTTGCATCAAATATTTTCTTGATTGATTCTGCTATCGTTAGCTTTTTATCTTTATATTCTCTGGTTAATAATCCAACTATATCTGCTATTCTTGGATTAAATTCTTTTGCTATTAACTCTACTGTGCAATCACTATCCTCAACTACATCATGAAGTATTGCAGCAACTATTATATGTGTTTTAAATTTATACTGTGCTGTCATCATTGCTACTGCTAGTGGATGCGTATAGTATGGCTCTCCTGTTTTTCTTTTTTGTACAGCATGCCACTTTTTAGCAAATACAATGGCTTTTTCTATTAATTTGATATTTACTTCTTGTCTTGCAGTTTTGTTAAGAGATTTTAACATATCTATTAGCTTCTTTGAGTATTTACACTCTTTTTGATATGCTTTATATTCCTCTCTTAATGCATAATTATATGCATATA
Source organism: Candidatus Aquarickettsia rohweri (assembly GCF_003953955.1). Classification (GTDB taxonomy): domain Bacteria; phylum Pseudomonadota; class Alphaproteobacteria; order Rickettsiales; family Midichloriaceae; genus Aquirickettsia; species Aquirickettsia rohweri. The sequence goes on from NZ_RXFM01000063.1 coordinate 4,963, forward strand.
CATCTTCTTCAACATCTTCATCTTTATATGGATAGTGGTTATAGTTACCTTTTTTAATTTCTAATTTCTTAATATAGTTTAAAGCATACCAATATGGAATTATAACTAGTATGAATGCAATCCATATAGCGTAGTGTCCTATGTATTTACTAATAAAAGTTAATATAATAGGTGCAAACCCGTATCCAATAGCACCAGACATACCAAATGCAATAGCAACAAATGTAAAACGTTTTGGTATAGCAATATGTTTAAATGATGTTATTGCAGCAACGCTTACTGTAAATTCAAAAGAAAGGATAGCTAGCTGCAGTAGTGATAATGATAATAAACTTGAAACATTGTTAAACCAAAAAGGAATAAATATTAATAAAATTAAGGATAATATTGTGTTAATTTTTGCTAATCTTAGTGGATGGTATTTCTTAATAAAAAATGAAACTATTATTAGAGCTACTACAAAAAGAATATTTAATTTTAAATTTTGGGATATCACATCTTCTGAAGACATTCCCATAGATTCTTTCATGAAAGCACCAGTGTAAATAAATGCAGTGTAAAAGCAAAAAGCAAAAGGTAAATGAAGAAAAAAATAGGAAAAAACTGCTTTCTTATCAATTTTGTATTTTATTTTGCTTTTAGCACCTACTTTATTATCAGACTTGTATCTTCGTTTGTAATTTGTAAATTCTGCTGTTTCTCTTAGTCTAGTTCGTGCTACTATACCTACTATAGCAATGACAGCACCTATCATAAAAGCTGCCCTCCAATTAAAAGCAATAGAAAGAGAAATAGAGGCTATTGTTAATGCAAAAAAACCTCCTAGCTTTGAGTTGATATTAATAATATTAGAGCATATATATCTATAAGGCTGTTTTAAAGTCTCTGTTAGATAAATTTGAGCTCCTACTATCTCTCCCATAGAAGTGAAGCCTTGTAAAATTCTGCATGTGATAATGCCTATACTCGCAACTATACCTATCTCATCATATGTTCCTAAATTTGCCATAACTAAACAGCACACTGACATCAATAGAGTGGTGATAATAATTGTATTTTTACGACCTACTTGATCACCAATCCAACCAATTATTACTCCGCCAACTGGCCTCAAAATAAAGGTTGAGCAAAAAGTAAATATAGCCAATATCTCAGCTATAACCTTATCACCTTGAGGAAAAAACAATTCATTTAGCAGAACCGCCATATGCACATACAGCATTAAGTCAAAATACTCCAGAAAAGTTCCAATTGAAAGCAGTCCTACAACCTCTTTCTCTTTCTTAGTTAAGCTCTTTTGTGCTTTCTGATTTTGCATTTTTGCTTTCAATATAGTTCATGTGTTGCTTAGCCATTCTCATCTAAATTAAGTAACTTTCAGACCATCCAAGCTATTAAATAATATTCACAATATTAATTAAATTGCAATTAAATTTCGTTAAAAGAATATATATATATGTTAATTAAGGACTTTTGAGACAGTATCATTGCCCTTAAATTCTTCTATTTAAAAATTGACTTCTTCTAAAGAATTTTTTAATATTTATTTGTATTTGCAACAAAATTATAAATTTTGGGAATTGGGAAAGGTATGAGAAATAAAGTTATATTAATAGTTGATGATAATATATTCGTTAGAAATTTGTTATCGAATATTGCGTCAAATGCTGGTTTTGATGTCGTTACAGCAACAGATGGTCAAGATGCATTAGACATTCTTCAAACTGAATCATATACTGTGGATATTGTAATAACAGACTATAATATGCCACTAGTTAATGGATTGGCATTAGCTGTGAACTTTAAAATGGTAAAAAAATATAAAAACATACCGATTGTCCTGTATACTCAAGGAAATCTTATAGATTACAAAGATAATGTGCAATATGATGTTTTTGATTATATATTTAATAATTCTACTTCGTTTAAAGAGATTATAAAAAAAGCAGAGGAATTGAATGAACTAAGACATTCGAGAGAAGCTGCTATGAAATTATACACTGATATTATTGTGGAATTAAAAATTACCTTATTAGATTTAGGTGTAAATTTATTAACTATAACAGGAAGAATAAAATCTATAACTTCTATTTATAGTAAATTAAATAAAAGTCCTAATTTTTTAAATAACATAAACGATATTTTAGGATTTAGAATAATAGTAAGAACTGTAAAAAATTGTTACGAAGCATTAGAACTTCTTCATAAAAAATACTTTTATTCAGATAAAAGAATTAAGGACTATATAAAGCATCCAAAAAATAATGGCTATCAATCAATACATATAGTTATTATCGGTCCTTTTAAAAAAAAGATGGAGATTCAAATTAGAACAAGTAAAATGCATAGTATAGCTGAATATGGATCAGCATCTCATTCAGTATATAAGGCAGTGATACCGTCTTAGAAGTCAAATAAAAATTATTAAATGCACAAAGGATTGACTCATAAAATCCCGTATCGGATATTATATTGAGCTGAATCAAAGTAAACGCTAAAATATCCCCATCTTGACAAGTATTATCCGCCTTTCTTTGGGTTTCTTAAGTTTTTTGATAATTCTAAAAAAAATTTAATTTGATGATATTTTTTTATCAATATTATATGGAAGTAAATTTACTAACTCTTTTGGATCAGAATAATCATGAATATGATTCAGCAAATATTTTAAATAATCATAAGGATTAATCTTATTTACTTTGCAAGTTTCAATAATACTATAAATATTTGCACTAGCTTTAGCACCCTTAGTTGTTGCACAGAACATCCAATTTTTTCTGCCAACTGCAAATGGTTTTATAC
>NZ_RXFM01000064.1 GCF_003953955.1 Candidatus Aquarickettsia rohweri
CTACAAGAATTCTGTGCCATTTATAAAATGTACTTCTCGGCACATTCTTTTGCTTACAAAATTCATATTTACTTACATTACTTTTTTTATATTCTTCTACTAGCTCTTTCCATTTTTCATTACTTATTCTTTTTTTCTTTTTTTCTAATAGCATCATTAGCCTCTATTTTTTTAGGCTTTTGTTCTACCACTTATTTTTATTCTTGCCTAGATGCCCTTATTTTAGCGCTTACTTAGCTTTTTATATTATTTCAAAATAACTGATATATTTTTGCACTACATCTTTGGATATATTCTTATAATTTTTAAAATCATAATTTATATCACTTAAAGTATATATTTGTTCTATTAATGTTATACAAAAATTTAGAAAAATTTCATTTGAAATTGACTGAGTAAAATTCATTGAATTATATCTCTACAAATCATGAAAAAGTATAAGTTTTTCTATTTTTGACTCACCTATTTTAACTAATTTAACCCCATCATCACCTATTACTAAAAATATCTTATTATCAAATATAACAGGCAAATCATAATTTGAGTTTAATTCAAAAATCTTTCATCATCTAATATGGTCAGACTATGTTTAAAATATACAGAAGAGATTGACAATTCAAATAGATCTAATAAATGATTAAAACCTATCTCTGATCTTAAAAATAATATATTTTTTAAGATTTTATTATAATCAGATAAAGATAAAAATAAATTATATTTTTCACTTAATTCATGTTTATCAATATCTTTATTTGATTGAAGCACATCAATATTTTCAAGATACAAATTTTTAAATTTAGCACAAATATGATTTTGAAATTCAGACAATATTAAACAAAGTGCAATAGATAAATTATTTTGTATAAATGAATAAATATAAAAATCGTACTTTGTTTTATCAGTTGTTTCTATTTTTAAATTTATTCCATCTATCAATCCTTGAAATTCTTTTCTAGTAAATTTCTTATTTATCATTGCTGTAAAAAAAGAGCTAATCTGAGCTGGTGTAGCACCACCTTTTAAAAAGGAATTTGAACATTTCTTCACATCTTTATAGCATAGCTCTTTGCTTTGCATTAATTGTTGAATAAAATCCTTTATAATCATGCTTTTACTTTATTTTTTTGAGTATTATAGCAATAAAGCCTGAAGAACAAATCAATATACAACTTATCCAAATAAAGTTTATCATAGGATTGTATTGAACATTTAGCATAATTTTTTTAGAATCATCTGGTGAATTTATTGAGAAATAAATATCATAAAAGAAATTACTAATCATATCAACCTCTACTGTTTGTTGTTTTTCAATTGGATAAAATCTTATTTCAGGATAAACATTTAAATCATCATTTACAGATATAACTGCAGTTTTTGTTAAATAATTAGATTCGGTTTTATAAATGACATTTTCTAACTTAATATCTAAATTCCTAAAAATCATTTTTTCATTTAACTCAAGTACACTCATCTTTTCATCTTTTAACCCATAAAACATAGATATTGAAAAAATTAATATTGCAAATCCTGAATGAGCAATTGAAACTGGTAATATTTGTAATTTTCTCAATTTAAAAATAAGGGTCAATGATATTATGAATAATAAAATTGAGCAATGAATCCCAAGAACTGAATATAATTTATTTATTTTAAAATAATATACAATTATAAATGTAGTTATTATAGAGATAACAAATGATATTACCTTACCCTTTTTTGCAAATATCTTAAATATATCATTTGTTCCTAAGGTACATAAAATTACCAATAAAACAGTAATTGGAGTAATTAATGAATTATAATAATTACTATCAATTATTAAATATTTTCTAAAAAATACCTCCATAAACATTGTATATATAGTACCCAATGATACTATAATTGCAATTAATGATAGTACTATATTATTTAGTAATATGTATTTATTAGAAAAAGAACTTGCAGCATTATCTTTACATAATTTTTTAAAATTAACTGCATATAATAACAATGCAAATCCTGAAATCAGAAAAATTGATATTAATATAAAAAATCCTCTTTTAGGGTCTTGAGCAAATGAATGAACCGAAGCAATGGCACCAGACCTTACTATAAATGTTCCAATCATTACTAATGTAAATGTTATTATGGTAAGTAATATACTCCAATTTAATTGCAATTTAGAATCTTCAGAAAATCTAATAGAGTGAATCAATGCAATTGCAGTTATCCAAGGCATAAGTGATGCATTTTCAACAGGATCCCAAAACCAAAATCCTCCCCATCCTAATTCTCGATAAGCCCACCAAGCACCTGATCCTATTCCTAAAGTTAAAAAACTCCAAGCATATAAAATCCATGGCCTGATAGATTTAATCCATTGATTTTTGTCTTTTAATATTAATACTGACAATGCAGATGAAAAAGGTAGTGAAAAACCTACATAGCCTAAATAAAGTATTGGCGGGTGAAATGAGACTCCTATATCTTGTAACAATGGATTCATTCCTAAACCTCTAATAGGTGCAGGTATTATCCTTTCAAAAGGATTAGATGTAAATAATGTATAAATTACAAATAAAAAACCTAAAGTAGCTTGAAAAAATAATGTCAGGTTTTTTACAGGTATATTGTCATTAGCAATAATAGCAAATAAAAAAGTTGGTATAGTAATTGAAATTATCCAAAGCAACATTGATCCTTCATGATTGCTCCATGAACCTGCAATTTTATATATAATTGGTTTTAGCTCGTGAGAATTATAAAGAACATTTAATACTGAATAATCAGATATTACATAACAAATTACTAGACATAAAAAACTTATTATTGTTGATATTGTTGTAATTCCCCATGAATACAACATAATATTTGCTTTATATTTTATAGGAAATATAAAATTAGTTATTACAAATAATAATGAAATTAATGATAGATATAGAAAAAAATTCCCAATTTCAGCATACATTTTTGCTCCAAAGCTTACGGATATTTTGTTTTTGAGTTATTTATAATACAAATATTATTTATATCAACATAATTAATGGATATAGAATATCATTATTACATTACATACCTAATAGCTTTAGCATGTGGATTTAAAATCCATGAAGCATATATTATAGCTTATAGTTCACAAATGGTTGATGACAATGACACTAAATATACTATATATGATAAGCATAATAAACAAATTTTGTATAAAAATTTCGTATCTTCAATTACTAAGAAAAATATATATCTTTATGACTTGAAAAAAATTTTAATACCTTTTCACTTTTTACCAGATATAACAACGAATAATATACGAAAAGATGGAATAAAACATAAATTTAACACAATAAAATATTCCAAACTGGCAAAATTTATTCTAATGCACGCATTAAAAGTAAAAATTTGTATTGGATAGGTATTGCAACTCATGCATTTGTAGATACTTGGGCTCATCAAAATTTTATAGGAGAAAATTGTAGTTATAATGCTTTTAACAATTTACTGGCAAAATTTTCACCAAATATTGCACATTTAGATGCCTTAGATAAGCCTGATTTAGTTGGATTAATGTGGAAAGATACAAGACTTAAGGATGAAAAAATTAATAATGTAACAAGATTTTCAGAAGCATCTACTATGTTAACAGAATTATATTTAAATTTTACTAAAAGATATAATTTTAATATTAATAAATTCCTATTAATTTTAAAAAAAATTATGAGCAACAATGAAAAAAACAATTATTTTGATGTAAAAATTATGACAAGCACTAGAATTAAAAAATATAATAAAATTGCCAAAATAATTTCAAATTTTGATATATTAAATTACAAAATCAATTATTGGAGAGATGAATTTTTTACTAAACTAAACAATAAAAATTATACTATAAAATCAAATGTATCTTTTAAATCTACAAGCTGGTTTAAATTTCAAGAATCAATTAAATTACACTGTAATTTTACCTTACAAACTTTAAAATTATTGAAAATAAATCTATAAGATTGACCATAAAAAAGTTTTTATATAGCATTTAATTTACATATCAACTATATCAATTTATTACAATGACAGTTTTGTTCATCTCTGGGAGCACTAGAAAAAATTCCTATAATACTAAATTAGTTAAATTTGCTTATAATTATTCTCTTAAAATTGCTCTTAATTCAAAAATAGTCAATTTAAATGATTTTGAAATACCCATTTATAATGGAGATTATGAAAATGAAAATGGTATACCTCAAGATGTAAAAAAATTAAAACAACTATTTATAAGTTGCAAAGCCTTATACATATCTACACCTGAATATAATGGCTTTTTTTCTCCTTTATTAAAAAATACATTAGACTGGTTAAGCCGCCCTGAACCAGGAGATGAAATATCTTTAAGTGCCTTTAAAAATAAATTTGCAAGCATATCAGCTGCTTCTATAGGAAAATTTGGTGGAATAAGAGCTCTTCCACATTTAAGGCTTTTACTTAATAATTTAGGAGTAACTATTTCACATTATAATATAGCTATACCCTTTGCTGATAAAAATTTTAACCAGAAAGGAGAACTAAAAGATGAAAATTTAAAAAATGCACTTTTTAACTCAATTAACCATTTAAAAATTTTAATAAATGAATAGTTAATCTTCTTTAATTTAATTATATATTTTAATAAAAATTTAATTTTATTATTAATGTGATATATTTAAAGTTGAAAATATATAATAGGTAAAATTAAGTGAAGACATTGAAGTTATTTTTAATTAGCACACCATCTTGGGTGTATTGTTTGTTGTTGTATTATATTTGGAGTGAAATAAAATCTTCTAAAGATATATTGATTCAATTAAAAAAAATATTTATTGCTCCAATCATATTATTACTTTTATTCATACAAAATTTACTAACTTTAAACGAGATTGATATATTTATTATATACTCTTGCTTAGTATCAATTTTTATAGGAATAACCACAAGTTATTTAATAATTATAAAACATAAATTTACTTATATTTATAATTTTAAAAATAACGAATTGAAAATTCCTTATTCTAAAGTTTCTTTTATTTATATGCTCTTATTGTTTTTTAGCACTTATTACTTTAAATATTTACAAATTATTGATAAGAGCATATTTGAAGAAAGTATTATAGAAGAATTATATATATCACTATTTGCAATTCTTGCTGGATTATTTATTGGAAAATCAATGGGATATTTATACAATTTTAAGAAATTGTTTTATCTAAATATCAAAAACACACATTTACTATCGCTAAAGTAGTATAAAGTACTTGAAGTTGTTTGTCTCTGTGATACTATTTATTTATACAATTTAAAGTGGTGATAAATATGAAAAGAACATACATCTCAATATTTACTTTTTTAACTTTATTCTTAACAATAACTTATTATAATATAGAAATTATTAATGCTGATGACCCTAGTAAACAAACCGGGGATGATCCTGGCGCACAAATAGCTAATGTTTTATGTAATGTAATTAGTATAGCACAAGGTAATGTTGGTAAAACTATTGCTATATTAGTAACTATTTCCATTGCCATAGGACTATTTTTAGGTAAAATAACATGGGGCGTTGCTATAGCAGTTTCTGTAGGTATGGGAGTACTATTTGGCGCAAATTCTGTAGTAGAATTCATAGCTGCTGGAAAAGATGGAGCTGGTCCTTGCACTCAAAATAATAAATAATTGTTGATATCATAAAAAAATTATTTGATAAAAAAATAACTAAATTTTTAAATAAACCTAAGTTAAACAACGATGACTTAGGTTTATTATTACAATCTAAATTATTATTAAAAGACAATTTAGATTTTATACTACAGTCCCATACAGTCAATTCATCACTTTTTTATTCATTAAATCAATTAAATTTTATTGATGACTTTAAAAATAATTTAAAAATTGATTATAAATCACTTAAAGACTTTGATGAAGATAATATAGTTTTATCTAAAAAGTATGACCTAATTATTAGTTTTATGTCGCTTCATTATAGCAATGATTTAATTGGATCTTTAATTCAATATAAAAATAATTTAAAAAAAAATTCATTATTTTTGGGAATATTATTAGGTGGCCATACATTAATAGAATTAAAAAGCTGTCTAATAAAAACAGATGAAAAATCTTATGGCAAAATATATCCTAGAGTAATACCAATGATTAACCCTCAAATAGTTACACAAATTGCTCAAAGAGCAAATTTAAAAAATCCTATAGTTAGTATTGAAAAAATTAAATTAAGTTATAATAACTTAAAAACACTGATACATGATATAAGATCACTAGGCCAAGCAAATTTTTTACAAGACCAATGTACACACTTTGACCATAAAAATTATTTTAATAATGTAGGAAAAACATACTTTAAAGATTTTTCAGAAAATAATAATATATATGCAACTTTTGAATTTATAATTATATTTTCCTCTAAAAACTAATAAAAATTATGTTACAGACTGTTTTGACGAGTTAAAATTTTAAAAATATCTATCTTAAAAATAACCTATAAAATCATTGTGAATCAAAATATAAATACTTTTTCAAAGTTATTTAAAATAAATATTAAAATCTAAATGGAATTTTGTATATAAAACCTTTAGTCAATTTATTGATTTTGTTATTTATTTAAAGTACCTTAACAAATAAACGCACGTTATTCATTAGTCCAAAATTTTAAATTGACACATAAAAGTCTATTTATTGTTTTGAGTTTAGGAGTAATTGTTTAATTTTATTAAGTGTTTTTAGGAGGTAGTGATGAATAAGTTTGTATGGGCTATTATAATAATTGTTATAGCAGGCTTATCAATAAATAGCATTAATAATATACCAAAATCAGAGGCTGAAGTTGAAGCAAGTGCTAGTCAGTTACTTAATCAATATAAAAGAAGGAGTGAATTAGTTCCTCAAATTGTTGAAGTAGTAAAAGGGGCTGCAAATTATGAGAAGACTACACTTGAAAATGTAATTAAGGAACGTGCCAAAGTAGGTACAATAAAAATTTCTGCTCAAGATTTAAAGAATAACCCTAATCTAACTAAGCAATTTTTTAATGCTCAAACTAATATGGGATCTGCATTAACTAAACTTCTTGCTGTATCTGAGCGTTATCCAGAGTTAAAAGCAACTCAAAACTTTTCAACACTGCAGTCTCAAATAGAAGGAAATGAGAATAGAATTTCTGTAGCTAGAAGAGATTATATTAACTCTGTTAGAAATTTTAACATTTTAATAACTACATTTCCTGGCCTTATGTGGAATAAAATATTTTTCTCTCATGAAAAGTTAACAAACTACACAGAAAGTGATTCTATAAAAGAAACACCAAAAATAGCTTTTAACTAAAATGAAAAAAATTAGATATTTATATGTAAACGCTAAAATATCCCCATCTTGACAAGTATTATCCGCCTTTCTTTGGGTTTCTTAAGTTTTTTGATAATTCTAAAAAAAATTTAATTTGATGATATTTTTTTATCAATATTATATGGAAGTAAATTTACTAACTCTTTTGGATCAGAATAATCATGAATATGATTCAGCAAATATTTTAAATAATCATAAGGATTAATCTTATTTACTTTGCAAGTTTCAATAATACTATAAATATTTGCACTAGCTTTAGCACCCTTAGTTGTTGCACAGAACATCCAATTTTTTCTGCCAACTGCAAATGGTTTTATACTACGCTCCGAATCATTATTATCAATACGCAGTCTTCCATCTAAAAG
>NZ_RXFM01000065.1 GCF_003953955.1 Candidatus Aquarickettsia rohweri
GATGTTCTGTGCAACAACTAAGGGTGCTAAAGCTAGTGCAAATATTTATAGTATTATTGAAACTTGCAAAGTAAATAAGATTAATCCTTATGATTATTTAAAATATTTGCTGAATCATATTCATGATTATTCTGATCCAAAAGAGTTAGTAAATTTACTTCCATATAATATTGATAAAAAAATATCATCAAATTAAATTTTTTTTAGAATTATCAAAAAACTTAAGAAACCCAAAGAAAGGCGGATAATACTTGTCAAGATGGGGATATTTTAGCGTTTACGTTTCTTTTATACATTAAAATAAATCCATATTTTTAACTCGAACTGCAATTAAGAAATAAGAAATTTATAATAAATCTTATCATCATGAAGTGGAGTGTATATCTGGATTGCCACGGATGCCTATCATCATCCTCGCAATGATGCTTTTATTTTTGTCATCACGAGGTTGCATAGCAACCGTGGTGATCCATAATTATTACCTTAATTACATTTGTTAATAACTTTCCTGTCCTGGATTGCCGCGAGCATTAAAATGCTCTCGCAATGACTGTATTGCTAACAAAATTGTATTCAAGTGTTTGTATATAATACTTATATTTGTTTTGATGGAAAAAAGCTAACAAACAATAGCATCTTATGTTAAAACTTTTAGCGAGATATAGACCATGTATTGACAATGTTATTTTCCTTAAGTTACAAAAAAGAAATTGTTATTATTTTACTAAACTTGTAATTTTTTCCAATAAACTATTTTGCTTTAAACGACATGAGAGATGATTAAAATCTACATGTTTTAGATTCTGATCTTGATTAAAACAACTATAAACATAATTAACTTCATTTGTTACAGGATCTGTATGTTTTTGCAAACATTGTGCACAGATTTCCTTCATCATGCATTGCATAGGAGAATTAATAGATGCAAAAGCCTTGATGTTTTGGTTAAACAAATCTTTTAAATCCTTCTTAACAGCAAAGGATACTGCTTTCATCATTGAATCTGATCCTATCACTATCATCCTATCAAATTCTTTTAATTTTAGCTTTTTGCTTAGTTTATTATCATAATTTTTCAACGCCTCAACCATATTTCCATGAAAATATTTATTATTTGAAAAATCCAATTTAGATTCATCACAACACCATATAACTTCACTTGCAGCTTTCTCAATTTCATTAATTTTAAATAAATCTTCTTGTTTTTTATATCCAGCAAAATATAAAACATAGCACCCTCTTTCTAGTAAGGCTTTTCCAATAGAAAACAAAACTGCATTACCTAAACCACCACCTATTAATATTACATTTTCATCTTTTGGTATATAAGTTGGAGCTCCAGTTGGTCCCATTAAACTTATATTTTCATTTGGTTTTAAATCTTTGCAAAAATCTGAAGAACCACCCATCTCAAGTACTATTAATGAAATTATACCTTTTTCTTTATCTACACTAGCACCAGTAAGAGCAAGAGGCTCAATGACGTTTAGATATCCATTTTTAACTTTTGCAGTTGTTTCATAATTTTGCAATCTATAAAACTGTCCTGGCTTAAACTTACTGACAGCTATAGGAGATTTAACCAAAATTTCTACAACATTCTTAGTTAGTCTATTAACTTTTATAACGCTTGAAGTTAACTGATCATTTAATTTATTAAAAAATACATTATATGGAATATTATTTTTTATATTATGCTTTAATATATAGTTTGTAATTAATGGGTAACTATGCTTAGCACTAGCCATTGCCTTTACTACACTGCCTGAATATTTAGGATGTGAATCGCCTAATACACTAACACTAAAATCTTCACTTGTTTTAGTAAAAAACTCAACATCTTCTTCTGACTTAATTAATGAAAAATATCTTCCACTTAATTTAAAATGCTCATTATCCTCTCTTGCTAAAGTTGTGTTAGGATTTGTACCAGTTGCAATTATTACAGTCTTAGCTTTTAAAGTTTTATTATTACAAACAATCTCTTTGCAATGATTATATTGATCAACATTAATTCTAATAGGATTCGTATTTTCAACAAATTCAATTCCTTCTTCTAATGCCTTTTCAACTTCTTCATGATTTAATTTATAAGCTGGAGATTCTTCAAATTGTTTTCTATATATGATTTTAACTCCACCCCATTCTTTTAATAATCTTAATTTATTATTTGTATTTTTTCTTAGTAGTTTAGCATGAAATATATACTCTTTAGCTATCTCAATTTGTTCATCACTTAGTTTATTAAAAAATCTATCTCCTAATTTTTCAAACTGTACTAAAAATTTCTCAATCATTATAGGATAGTATGCTAAACTTTCAGTTGCAGCATCTATAGAAGTAAGGCCGCCACCTATTACCACTATTGGTAACCTAATTTGTAAATTGGTTAAGCTATTTTTTCTAGCTGGTCCAAGTGTTTGTAATGCCATTAAAAAATCTGAAGCAGTTTTTATACCCTTACAGAGAATATTTTCAACATCTATAATGTTAGGCTTACCTGCCCCTATAGCTAATGCTACATGACTAAACCCTAAATTTTTTGCAGAATCATAAGTAATAGTGCTTCCAAATCTAATACTTCCAAATAATCTAAAATTTGTTCTTCTTTCAAGAATTAATCTTAAAATAGTCAGATAATTTTTATTCCATCTTACAGTAATTCCATATTCAGAAACCCCACCAAATCCATATGCCTTTCTTTCACTTAATTCTTCCATTATCTCTGAAATATCTTTAATTGGCTTAAAATTAGTTCTATTACCACCTGAATCAATACCAGACATATTACTTGACATAGTCTCAATTTTTAATCCATCAATCCCTACAACTGTAAAACCTTCATTTATCAAATAATGAGCAAGAGTAAAACCTGCAGGTCCCATTCCAACGATAAGAACCTTATTATTATTAATATTATTAGGAAGATATTTTTCAGATTTCAACGGATTCCATTTTGTAAGTAAACTATATATCTCAAACCCGTAATCAAGTTTTAAAACATCATCTAAAATTTTGCTTTCTACCAAAGGTATATCAACTGGTTCTTGATTTTGATAAATACAAGATTTCATACAATCATTACAAATTCGATTACCAGTTGCAGCTATCATTGGATTATCTATAATTGCAGTTGCCAAAGCGCCAATAACTATACCTTCTTTTTTAAGAAAATTCATTTCTGAAATTTTTTGCTTAAGAGGACAACCTTTTAAAGGTATATCTAAAGGATTAGATTTAACTTCATCTGCAGTTTTATTAATTAAACCTTTTGAACAAGAATCCTTATTTTGTTTGTGGCAATATAAACAATAATTCGCATTTACGATAGCTTTAGGTTGTGTAAGTGTTTTATCACTAAGATTAAATCCATCTCTTGATCTAATTTTTTTATCTTTAAAAAATTTCACTCCATCGTCTGATTCAGAGCAATCAATTAATTTATTAAAATCTAATTTTTTAGGTATTTTAAACAATACCCCATTTTTATATTTATCCCTTCCTTCATTAGAATATAAAACCCATGCAGCATATACTTTAGCTGCTTCCAAAAGCTTTTCATCTCCTTTTTCAAGCCAATTTAAAATATTTGTGGCAATAGATAATTCATCATCAAGATCTACATTATTCTCAGTGATTAAACTTATAGCATCCTTTAATTTTGCTGGATTAAAATCTTCACGTTTAACTTTTCTTTGAATAAATCTCTTCCTAGACTGAAATAAAGAAGAAGTCTTTTTATGATAACTCCTAATTTTATCTTGATCATACGAAATATTAAATAAATCTATAATAAATTCCTCTATATATGGGCTTAATTTAATGATAAATTCAGAAGAAATTTTATTATTCTTTCTATGTGCTATTAACTCACTTAAAATTTCAGTATTTCTTTCACTCAAAAACTCTAAAAATTTTTGATCAATTTTTTCTAACCCACCTACCGAGTACAAATCTTTAAACTTAATACCAAAGCTAAACTCAACCATTTTACAAATTATTAACTAATAAAATTAAACATATATATATATTTTTAAATAAATTTTCTTGATACTTACTTTTAATAATGCTTAAATTATCCAAATTGGATGTGTTATGAAATTTAATGCAATATAAATTAATTAAATTACTTTCTATAATTTTTTGGATTCTACTACTTTTTCCTATAAAATCAAACTCTGACTCAAGAATTAAAGATATTGTTAATTTTGAAGGCATAAGGGATAATGTTTTGGTAGGATATGGTTTAGTAACAGGATTAGATGGAACAGGAGATAATTTAAAAAATTCAAATTTTACCCACAAGGGGCTAGTAAATTTATTAGAAAAATTAGGAATAAATACAAGAGGCGAAAATTTAAAAACAAAAAATGTTGCTGCAGTTATGGTAACAGCTAATCTTCCTGGATTTTCAAGAACTGGTAACAGAATATCTATAAATCTTAGTAAATTAGGAGATGCTAAAAGTTTAAAAGGTGGGACCTTATTAGCTACTCCACTTATGGGAATTGATGGAAAAATTTATGCCGTTGCTCAAGGTCAAGTTGGAATAGGAAAGCTATCCGATAGTAGACAAGATACTTTTAAACCAATTTTAACCTCTGGCTATATTATAAATGGAGCATCTGTTGAAAGAGAAATTGATTTTGATTTAAATTCATTACAGCACGTTAATATTTCATTAAATAATCCAGATCTTACAACAGCTCGTGCCATAGCAAATGCTATCAATTCTTATTTAAGCTCTAATTTAGCAATATCACGAGACCCTGGCACAGTTACTTTACAGATCCCAAATGAATATAAAAGTAATGTAGTTGGTTTATTAGCAGATATAGAAAATATAGTGATATCACCTGATACTATAGCTAAAATAATAATTGATGAAGCAACAGGTACAATAGTAATTGGCAAGCATGTAAAAATTTCTAAAGTGGCTATTGCTCAGAAAAATTTAATTGTTAAGGTATCTCCAATTAAAGAATTTGAATTGGAATCTAATATTTTATCTAATAAAAATGACCCTGAAGAACAATCAGAACCTGGAACTGCTTTAAAGATTCTTAAACCAACTGCAAACTTAGCAGATTTAGTATCTGGATTAAATTCATTAGGAGTAAAAACACAAGATTTAATAACAATATTAAAATCCATTCAAGAAGCAGGAGCATTACAAGGAGAAATATCAATAAAATAGGTTAAAAAAGTATGAGTGGACAAAAAATAGGTATACACATTCAACAACTGCAAGAATCTAAATATAATGTAACTAAAAGTCATGAATCCAATCTACAACAAAAAAAATTCAAGGAATCGTTAGATGAATTAAATGCAACATTATTAACAAAGTTACTAGAACCTATTTATGAAACAATTGAGCCTGACCCACTAACAGGAGGAGGATTTGCTGAAAAAACTTTAAATTATTTTTTAATTAATGAATACTCTAAAAAAATTACTGAAAATGGCAAATATCAAGTTGATCCTAATCTAAATAACCAACTAATGAAAAAATACAATAATGAAAAATGATAAAAAAATAGAGTCAGAAACGAAAAGCAAAAAAATAGATGATAAAAAAGCTCAATTTGATCATGAATTAATTATAAGTGCTTTAACTAGATTAAAAGATTTAATTAAAAGAGAAGAAAATTTAATTGAAAAAAAACAATATTCAGATGCAGAGAAATTAATTCCAGATACATTAGAACTTGTTAATTTTTTTGCAAGAAATAAAGATGATATTCTTAACAGTTATGATCTCACAAAAGAAGAAGATAAACAAAAAAGAGAGGAGATAAAAAATTTGGTACAAAATTTGCTGAATAATTCTAATAAAAATATTAACAAAATTAAGAAAGCACAATATATAGGTTCTAAGGTCATGGAAATAATAAAAGAATCAGTACACAAGAATCAGATGAAAAATAAAAATTACAATATAAGTGGGAAATCAGAAGCTAAGTATAAAAATAAAAATATTATGTTAGATAAGGAGGTATAGTTTTATGAGCCAAGTATTACATACAACTGAATCTGCAATTCATAATCATGAACAATTAATTAGGTTAGCACAACAAAATATTGTTAATGCAAATAACCCTAATTATACAAAACAAGAAGCAACTGTAGTTTCTAATCCAAATTTAGGCGCAGTAATTAAGGATATTCGTTTGGCAATTACAGATGGGTTACTAGAAGAACAATATACCAGGAATTCTGAATTTAGCGCAAGTTCAAAAACTTTAGAACTATTAGAAGGAACATTAAAAACACTATATAATTTAAAGCTGGATGGAAAAAACAGTGTATCAGGAACGTTAGGAAATGTTTTTGCAAGCATTAATAAATTACAAGGCTCCAGCAATGATTCAACCGAGATGGATAACACTATAACCTCAATAATAAAATTTGCTGATACTGTCTCTAAGCAGTCTCAAGAATTTGAAAAACAAAGGATCAAAATTGATAAACAAATTGCTGATTCAGTTGAAAAATTAAATGCACACATAATTTCAGCAAGAGAGCTAAGCTCTTCTTTGCCTTTATTAAAAAGCAATACTCGGGGAGGCAGCGATATGAAATATAACGATGCAAAAACCAAGCTTGATAATGAATTACGCGAGATATCTAAAATTATTGATATTAATCAACGTTTTGATAAAGAAGGTGCATTAATTGTAGAAACAACAACAGGAATTCCTTTAATAAAAGGAAATATAAAATATAAAGTTGAATTTTCACATACAGATAATTTAAAAGATTATTTAGATAAAAGTTTTAAAATTCCTGCACTTTCAGTGATTGATGAAAATTTACATGATGATTCACCTGCACTTAGAAATGATATAGTTACAAGCGAAGTTACTGACGAAATCACACATCATTTAAGAGGTGGAGAGTTGCGAGCATTTTTTGACTTAAGAGATAAAATTATACCAGATATAATGAATAGATTGGATATTTACACTAATACTCTTGTTAAGCAGGTCAATTCAGCTTATGCAGATGCCTTACCTTCTTCTGGATTTGAATCAGTCACAGGCAATATGAAATTTAGTAGTAATGAATCTATATGCGTAAATGGAAAATTTAAAATAGCTTTTTTAAACCCAAATGATGGAACTCAAGCAAAAGATTCTAGCGGATCACTTGGCATGATTGAAATAGATTTAGACTCTATTAGAGATTCTAATTACCAAATTACTATTAACAGATTAATATCCGAAATAAATACAAAAACTTCTGGAAAAGCAATCGTTGAATTAGTTGATAATGATAGCAATGTAATAACTTCTGGCCAAGGATACTTAAGATTAAGATCTGCCAATGGTACTAGTTTTAATTTTGCAATGTAAACGCTAAAATATCCCCATCTTGACAAGTATTATCCGCCTTTCTTTGGGTTTCTTAAGTTTTTTGATAATTCTAAAAAAAATTTAATTTGATGATATTTTTTTATCAATATTATATGGAAGTAAATTTACTAACTCTTTTGGATCAGAATAATCATGAATATGATTCAGCAAATATTTTAAATAATCATAAGGATTAATCTTATTTACTTTGCAAGTTTCAATAATACTATAAATATTTGCACTAGCTTTAGCACCCTTAGTTGTTGCACAGAACATCCAATTTTTTCTGCCAACTGCAAATGGTTTTATAC